>JAIFNM010000151.1 GCA_020047725.1 Betaproteobacteria bacterium | reverse complement strand
AACCGACCTCCGGCAATACCGGCATCGGTCTGGCCATGGTCTGCGCGGCGCGTGGCATCAAATGTTGTTTCGTCATGCCGGAAACAATGAGTCGTGAACGTCGCCTGCTGCTCAAGGCGTACGGCGCCGAACTGGTGCTGACGCCAGGGCCGGATGGCATGGGTGGCGCCATCCGTCGTGCCGAGGCGATGGCCGCGGCGGATGCGCGCTACTTCATCCCGCGATTCACCGCGCTACAACAGCAGAAGAAATATGGCGCGACACCGATGGGCAGGTTGATATTTTCGTGTCCGGCGTCGGCACCGGTGGCACACTCACCGGCGTTGGTGAAATTCTCAAGGAACGCAAGCCGGGCGTGCAAGTCATTGCGGTCGAACCCGATGCCTCGCCGGTCCTTTCCGGTGGAGAAAAAGGGCCTCACCCGATCCAGGGCATCGGTGCCGGATTCGTCCCGGCCGTACTCAATGTTCATGTTATTGATGAAGTGATTCGCGTCAAGGCCGACGATGCCTTCGCTGTTGCCCGTCGCATGGCGACTGAAGAGGGCCTGCTGGTGGGAATTTCATCCGGTGCCGCGGTTTGGGCCGCCCTGCAGGTCGCAAGAAGGCTGGAAAATGCGGGAAAACTGACGGTCGTCATCATTCCTTCTTTTGGCGAGCGCTACCTGTCGACGGCACTGTACGCACACCTGGACGTCTGAACAGAAGGAGTTTTGCTTGATGTACGATTTTGACAGCGTGATCGACCGTCGCAACCGCGATTCGCTCAAGTGGAACAAATACGCCGGACGCGACGTGCTGCCGCTGTGGGTGGCCGACATGGATTTTTCTGCTCCCCCAGCCGTTCTTGCCGCGCTAGAAAATCGGATCGCAGAGGGCTGCCTCGGTTACCCGGTGCCGTGGCCTGCCTTGATCGACACCGTACTTGGGTACTTGCAGCGCGAATATGCCTGGCATGTCGAGCCGGAATGGCTGGTCTGGCTGCCCGGCCTGGTAACCGGCATCAATGCCGCCTGCCGGGCGGTTGATGGCGACGTAATGACGGCAACGCCGATCTATCCGCCTTTTTTGGCCGCACCCGGATTCGCCGGGAAATCGCTGGCCGCCGTGCCATTGAAACTGGCAGAGAACCGCTGGGGTTGGGATCTCGCGGCAATGGAAGCAGCGCTGACGCCGGCGACCCGGCTGCTCCTGCTGTGCCATCCGCACAACCCGGTCGGGCGAGCCTGGGAAGCTGGCGAACTTGCCGAACTGGCGGCGTTCTGTCAGCGCCACGACCTGACCGTTTGCTGTGACGAGATCCATTGCGGCCTGATTCTCGATGCAGATCGGTCGCACACACCCTTCGCACTGATTGATCCGGAACTTGCAAAACGCTGCATTACCCTCATGGCTCCGTCGAAAACCTACAATATTCCAGGCCTCGGCTGCTCGTTTGCGGTGATCTCGGACGCGGCGCTTCGGCGCCGTTTTACTGGAGTCATGCGCGGTATCGTGCCCGACGTGAATGTTCTCGGACTGACGGCGGCCGAGGCAGCCTACAGTGATTGCGAAGACTGGCGCATGGCGCTGATTGAGGTCCTGCGGCGCAATCGGGATCGTGTCGAGTCCGTGGTTGCCAGCCTGCCAGGGCTGACCATGACGCATGTAGAGGCTACGTATCTGGCCTGGATCGACGCGCGCGAGCTCGGTGTGGCCGATCCGGCGGCTTTCTTTGAAGCCGCCGGCGTTGGACTGTCCAGCGGAGACGCCTTTGGCATGCCGGGCTGGGTTCGACTCAACTTTGGCTGCCCATCCGTAACGCTTGAATCTGCTCTGGGACGAATGATTACGGCCTGCTCTACATTTTCGTCATAAGCTGTGGTGAACTGATGTTGAATATATTCCATGCCATTCTCGTGCGATTGCTTGAATGATTGATTCTCGACGCACTCGCGTTCGCCCCTATTTCCGGCAAGCGATTCTGCTTGCGGTTGGTTTGCTTGGCCTGCTATCTACGGCTTGGGTGACGCGCGAGATGTCGATCTCCGCGCAGGAGAGGCTGGAACACAGATTCCAGCTTGCGGCGCGGGAGCGCGCGGATTTGCTTGTCAGCGCCTTCCAGAAACCGCTTGACCAACTATCGCTTCTGCAACGCCTGTTTCACAGTAAGAGCGAGGTCGACTGGAAGACCTTCGAAAAATTTGTCAGGCCGATGGTAGGTGATTTTGGTGTGCTTGGTGTCGGCTGGGCACCGCTGGTCGTCGAGGCGGAGCGGCGAACGGTCGAGCAGGCCGGGAAGATGATGTGGGGCGACGGGTTTGCCATCAAAGAAGTCGATCCCGCCGGCAATTACGTACCAGCGCCGCCGCGTGAACGGTATTTCCCGCTGTTCTACAGCCTGTCCACAGATCCTGATCTGGACCTCATGGGTGTGGACATGTATTCGAGGGGCAATCGACGTTTGCTACTCGACCAGGCGATCATTGAAGATGAGCCGGCTGTGAGCGATATCGGCACGCCTTCGCTGCTTCCCCACAGGGCAAGCGACAAGATCGCGATCATCGTCATGCCGGTTTATCGTGGAGCCAAGGTGCAGTTGGCGCGTCCGTGGCGTCAAGCCGCGACACGGGGTGTGTTGCTCCTTGCACTGGATGTCGGGGATCTGTTTGATCTGACCAACGCTTCCGCGCCACAGTCTGGTTTGCGCGCCAGTCTTGCCGACGCTGTCGATCCATTGCTGCTGATTCATCGCTGGCACGCGAAGGGTGCTGAGGATGCGCAAGCGCGCCATGACAATCCGCAGAAATACCGACAGGAGTTCGAACTTGGTAGCCGCACCTGGGTGCTGGAGGTTGAGGCCGAGCCCGCCTGGCTGGGCGCCAATGCCTCGAGCAGCGTCGCTTATACTCCCGTTGTCGGCCTGCTTCTGACACTGTTGCTTCTAATTTATTTGCGCCGCCTTCTGGGGCGAAGCGAGCTAGTGGACACGCTGGAGGTTTCTCATAACGAGGATGTGGAGCAGCGGCAAGCGGCCGAAATCTGGGCCAACAAACTCTCCATGGCCGTCGAACAGAATCCGGGAACGATCCTCATCACCGACCTCGACGGCCGTATCGAGTATGTCAACAAGATGTTCATTGAGACAACGGGCTATTCCCGCGAAGAGGCGCTCGGACAAACTATCAGCATCCTGAATCCGGAGGGAAATGACGCCTCCTTTTATCGCGAGCTTCTCGAAACAATCTCGACCGGGATGAGTTGGCGAGGTGAATTGCAGACCCGGCGGCGCGACGGAACGCTGTTCTGGGAGCGTGCGCTGATTGCACCGATCCGCGACCGCGCTGGCACGATCACGCACTATGTGTCGATCAAGGAGAACATCAGCGAGTTGCGCGAAGTGATGACACGCCTCCAGGAAAGCGAAAACCGTTTTCGCGGGGCGATGTCGGTGATGCTCGAAGGCTTGGCAATTTTATCGCCGCAGGGCGTATTCCTTTACGCCAACCGCGCCGCCGAAGAGATCCTGGGGTGCGGCGAGGGGGGCTTGCAGGGACGCTTGGTTACCGACATCGGGCTGGATCGCCTGGCCGAGGACGGTACGCTCCTTGCTCCCGAAGACTACCCGGCGGCCATTTCGATGCGCGAGAATCAAGAAGTCCGCAATTTTGTCCTCGGTTATCGTTTCCCTGATAATGCCGTGCGCTGGATCACAACCAATTCGTCTCCCTTGAGTATTGCTCATGAGCAGAATCCCGGCGTTGTCATTACCCTCTCGGACATCACCCAGCGACGCCGCGTCGAAGAGCAACTGAAGCTGGCCTTCGAAGCCATCCGTTGTAGCGGTGAAGGTATTCTGGTCACCGATGTGGAGCAGCGCATTCTTTCGGTGAACCCGGCTTTTGAAGCCGTGACCGGCTTTAGCGCAGATGAGATCCTCGGAAAGACGCCTGCGTATTTTGCGTCAAATCGGCACGATGAGCGTTTCTTCGCGGTTATGTTTGAAATGCTTGAAAGCACGGGCCATTGGCAGGGGAAGGTCTGGAACAAGCGCAAGAATGGCCAGGTTTATCCGGAGTGGCTCGGCGTTTCGGCAGTTCAGGAAGAGGAGGGCAGGCCGAAACACTACGTCTTCATTTTTTCGGACATGACCGAGCGACAGGCCGCGCAGGAACATATCGAATTCCTGGCGCACCACGACCCGTTGACCGGGCTGCCGAACCGCCTGCTGTTGCGTGACCGCGCCGAACAGGCGCTGGCTCAAGCCGGGCGCCTGCAGAGCCGCGTGGCCCTGATGTTCCTTGATCTGGACCATTTCAAGACGATCAATGACTCGCTCGGCCATCCGGTCGGCGACGCCCTGCTCAAGGTTGTTGTCGAGCGCTTGAAAGGCTGTGTTCGAGAGTCCGATACCATCAGCCGGCAAGGTGGTGACGAGTTCATCGTCCTGCTTAACGACGTGCGCGATAGCGAGGCCGTATCCCGGGTGGCCGACAAGATTCAACAGTGCATGGGTGAGCACATTGTGCTCGGCGAGCACAAGCTGATGACCTCCTTCTCGATTGGCGTCGCACTTTTCCCCGACGACGGCCCGGACTTCGACAGCCTGCTTCAGAAAGCCGACACGGCGATGTACCACGCCAAGGAGGCCGGCCGCAACGCGCATCGCTTCTTTACCGAGCAGATGAACCTGCAAGTCGTCGAACACATGACGCTGCAAACGCAGCTGCGCAAGGCGCTGGACAATAACGAATTCGTGCTGCACTACCAGCCGCAAATGGATCTGCATGAAGGCAAGATCATTGGCGTTGAGGCGCTGATCCGCTGGAACAGTCCGGAGAACGGGCTGGTTTCGCCGGCCAAATTCATTCCGGTTGCCGAGAGCTCCGGGCTGATCGTGCCGATTGGCGCGTGGGTACTGAACGAGGCGTGCCGTCAGGCGCGGGCCTGGCAGGAGGCGGGTTTGCCGCCCTTCGTCGTTGCCGTTAATCTTTCTGCCGTGCAGTTCAAGCGCATGGATCTGGTCAATACCGTGATCAATGCGCTTGTTCTCTCCGATCTCGATTCGCAATGGCTCGAACTGGAGCTGACCGAGTCGATCCTGATCCAGGATGCCGAAGCGACGCTGGATTTGGTCAGGCGTTTGAAGGCGCTGGGAGTCAAGCTATCCGTTGATGATTTCGGCACCGGTTACTCCAGCCTCGCGTATCTCAAGCGTTTCGCTGTCGACAAATTGAAGATCGATCAGTCCTTCGTTCGCGATCTGGCGAAGGATCCGGATGATGCCGCCATCGTTCGCGCCATCATCCAGATGGCCCACAGCCTGAAGCTCAAAACGATTGCCGAAGGTGTCGAAGAGGAAGAAGTCGCCAACCTGCTGCGCCTCTTCCACTGCGACGAGCTTCAGGGTTACTGGTTCGCACGTCCGATGCCGGCCGAGCAACTCCATGAATTCGTCCGTACGCACATCGCGCTACATGGGGCGAGCGCTCAATGCCAATGAATACAGCCATCTGCGGAGCATAGGCCGCAGAAGCAAGCAGGCATGAGCTTCTTGCGATGCATTGCCCGAAGATCATTTATCCATGCGGGTTTCAAGGCATCGGGTTTGGGCGTGCTCGTCTTCGGGAGTTATGGACTTGCTGGTGAGGGATCGCCAATCTCGGTTGCCTTTGTTGCTTTTCCTGCTCGCTTTGCGGCCAACTCGGCGTCACGCTTTTCTCGTTGCTGCTGCTTCGCTTGTCGCTTGGCGTGCTCTTCCGCCAGCTTTTGGCGGCCTTCTGCCGCTTGCTTTTCCTTCTCGGCGATTTTTTTGTCGCGCTCAGCCGCTTTTGTAAGCTCGTCGGTGCGATAGCTTTCAGCCTGTTCGTCCTGCCCTGCCTCCCGAAGCGAGCGATCAGCTTCTCGCTTGGCTTCCTTGGCCTCAACGTCGGTTCGCCGAACTTCACGCTGGAAATCACGCGCCGGGATGTCCAGATTTCGAGCGTTGATCAGCGCATCGGTGTGCCGTTTGCCGGCGTCTACCAGGCACCCATTGACCAGAATCTTCGTATAACAGACCACCTTTTCATTGGCGTAGCGTTTGTCGGCTTCATCGACCATTTGCGCTGCACGTGCGCGCTGGGCGGCGGCTTGCTCAAGGGTTTGCGGAAGCTCAGGCGCCTGTGTTTGCGCCCAGAGCGGCGCGCTGGCCAACAGCGATAGGGCTGAAAAATACCGGATCAGCGAACTGCGAATAGGCATCATGTGTTTCCTCCGAGGTCGTAAACTAGACTG
>JAIFNM010000134.1 GCA_020047725.1 Betaproteobacteria bacterium | reverse complement strand
GAAAGCCGTGCCACAGATGAAGGATGCTCAGGAACTGGCCTCAATTTGCCTTGAAAAATTTCCGGAGGTCAATCTCTTTGCCCTTGCGCCCAATCTGCGTGGCGCGAAAACGGCGTGGGAAACGGGGATCCACCAGATCTCGTATGTGATCTCCTTGAGCGAGAGTCA
Organism: Betaproteobacteria bacterium; assembly: GCA_020047725.1. GTDB lineage: Bacteria > Pseudomonadota > Gammaproteobacteria > Burkholderiales > Rhodocyclaceae > Propionivibrio. Next base: position 6,201 of record JAIFNM010000134.1, on the reverse strand, counting down.
CAACCGGGCGAATATCAACCGCTCCCATGCAGAATCTGTAGATGAATTGCAAAGGATCCTTGGCGAGTATCCGCAACTTGACGTCTGCCTGGACCTCGCGACCACGTTCGGATGCCCGTTTGAGGGTAGAAAAAGTGAGCAAGATGTGTTGCTGTTCTTAAAGCCCTTGGTCGATAGTGGTATTCGCACCGTTAACCTTTGCGACACAGTAGGAATCGCCAATCCGGCTCAGGTCCGTATCACGATCGCGGCAATCCAGAAAGAGTATCCCAGACTGGATCTGCAAATCCACATCCACGATACCCGCAACATGGGCATGGTCAATACGCTGGCTGCGATCGAGTGCGGCGTCACGAAAGTCCAGTCAACCTTGGGCGGATTGGGCGGATGCCCATTTGCTCCAGGGGCATCCGGAAACCTGGCGACAGAAGATCTGGTTTTCATGCTGTCAGAAATGGGCTACGAACTGGACCTCGATTTAGCGAAACTGATCGCAGCGGCCAAGTTTCAAGCTAAGTCTATACCGGGAGCGCTATTCAGCGGGCATCTTCACACGATCTCTAATCACAAGTAAGTGATTGGTACAAGGAGGAGTACATTGTGAGTAACAGGAATTCAGTTGAGTTCATACAAAAAAAGGCGCTGGCCATGCGTCGCGATTGCATCGAAATGGGCTATGCAGCTGGTAGTCATGGCGCCCATTTCGGTCCGGCAATGTCTTGCATCGAAGTCGTCGCGGGCATATTTTTCAGCGCGATGAATCACAACCCGCAAGATCCGTTTATGCCGACACGGGACAGATTTGTCCTCAGTAAAGGACACGCCTGTCTGGCCTATTACTCTGCTTTGGTGGAAGCCGGATATTTCCCCAGGGATCTGATGCGCACCTTTAAAGGAGACAACAGTTTTCTGTCGGGACACCCGAGCTGCCATGTTAAGCATGGTTTGGAAGTTGCCTCTGGAAGCCTTGGCAACGGTTTTGCAGTAGCCTGTGGCATGGCCAAGGCAGCTAAGGTAAAAGGCGAAGGGCACTATGTCTACTGTGTTTTGGGCGACGGCGAATGCGACGAGGGATTGATTTGGGAAGCCGCAATGAACGCGGTGAAAAATAATCTGGACAATCTGATCGCGGTAGTCGACCGTAACAGCTTTCAACTGGCCGGAAGAACGCATGAGATCATGAATCTGAATCTGGAAGCCATCTGGAAAGCATTTGGCTGGGAGGTTCGGGTTGTGGAAGATGGCAATGACGTGCTTAGTGTAATCACGGTCCTGAACGAGATGAGAAGTGCCACCAGCGGTAAGCCCCACCTGATCATCGCCAAGACGGTCAAAGGCAAAGGCGTTTCCTTTATGGAGAACAATCTTGCCTGGCATGCAGCCCCAATGGGTAAAGATAAGTATGAGCAAGCGGTGGCTGACCTGGCTGCGCTTGAGATTGAAGGGAATTGAAATGAACGAGATTTCCATGGAAACGCTGCAGGAGTGGTCGAAACTCGGTCACCGGTCGACGATTGGCGAAACGTTGTTGTTGCTGGGAAAGGAGAACAGCAATGTTTATGTTACGACAGCGGATCTGACGCCGACGGCGCGCTTAACCAATTTTCTCAAGGCTTTTCCAGATCGCCTTTTTGATGTGGGCATAGCCGAACAAAACCTAATTGATTTCACTGCCGGCTTGGCCAAAGAAGGATTGCTGCCATTTGCCGTCGGTTTGGCTGCTTTCGTTCCGATGCGTTGTGCGGAACAGATGCGTATAAATATGGGGTATATGAACCTGAATGCAAAAGTGATTGGCATAGAGGCGGGCGTTCGCTTTGGACCGCTCGGGAATACGCATTTTGCTATGGATGATATTGCTGTTGCCAGGGCAATTCCCAACATGACCGTGATTTCACCTTCCGACCCTCGTTCGATCTACAAAGCTGTCTTTGCTGCGGCCGAGTATGTCGGCCCGGTTTATATGCGGCTAACAGGCGCCCCGGGATTCCCGATACTCTACCCAGATGACTTTGACTTCCAAATTGGCAAGGCAATTGAATGCCGGTCAGGGCGTGACGTGGCAATCATATCGACGGGGTCCGTGTTAGCTGAAGCAATTGGTGCGGCAGATATTCTTCGCAGCAAAGGAATTTCAGCACGAGTCGTCGACATGCACACCATCAAACCGCTTGATACCGAAATGCTTGATCGAGTATTCGCGGAAAACAGACTAGTTCTGACGGTTGAAGAACACAGCATCATTGGTGGTTTGGGAGGGGCTGTTGCCGAGTACAAGGCTGGTTTTGATCGTTCTCCGAAACAATTGATTTGCGGTCTGGGCGACAGCTTCAGAAAGGTTGGAAGTTATGAATTTCAGCTGCAGGACAATGGTTTGACCGCTTCGCAACTGGCAGATCTGGTGGTAACCAATCTGTCATAAAGTTCGGCTTTTCTGCGGAATCGGTGGGTTAATCTGTTGATCGGGTAAGAAAATCGGCCGCTGGTTGTATTCTGAACCATGCTATGTTCAGTGCATCCGTTGCGATGAACGACGGCATTGGCACTTTGCGCGACCAGCCGACGCCTTCCTGATTGAACAGGTTAAGCACAATTGTTAGATACAGCCAGCTTTTCTCCGTTGCTAGCGGTGAGCAACTGACGCAGAAATCGTGCGTCGGCTGTGTGGCAGTAGCATTGGTATCGTTAGTGCGTTTGAAACGCAGGCGCGACGCCGGTCCTAGCCGGAACCCTGTAGAAGACTAAAAGCAGAGGGAATCTCAGACATTTGTGAAGCTTTGCTTGGCGCCCAAGGAAGGTGTATAACCAGCTCAATTGAAAATTGTTCAAACTCGGCGTTAGTCCGTTTTGGTAGTTGACAGCATGGTTTGCCACGCAATACGCCGTGTTCGGAGTTTTTCGAGAATCATAACGTAACCTATACAGTACTTAGCTCGGGGCGCAATTGATTAAATTAGTGCATGATCGACCACTAGACATCGTTCTTGTTGGACGAGCCGGGATAGATCTGAATACAGCGCAGCCAAACCATAATTTCTCGGAAATCGAGTTTTTTACGAAATCGGTTGGTGGCTCCCCGGCGAACATCGCCCAAGGAGTCGCCAAATTGGGACTCCGAGCTGGATTTATTGGGAAAATCTCAGGCGATGGGATGGGTGAGTACATTTCCACTACGATGAAGAGCGCTGGTATCGATATTGGCGGTATGGTTGTGGATAGAAGCGGGGCTAGAAACTGCTTGGCGATTACGGAAATCGTAAGCCCATACCAAAGTGGCTCTTATATGTACCGTGAAAACACAGCGGACTTGCTCATTGAACCACGTGAAATCTCTGAGGAATACATCAGATCTTCGGCAGCAGTGATGCTTTCAGGTACGGCTTTTTCGCGGAGCCCTTCGAGAGAAGCGATGTTTGCGGTTGTTGAATACGCAAAAAGAAACGGTACGGCGGTGATGCTGGATCTGGACTACAGGCCATGTGGATGGAAGAGTCGTGAGGAAACAGCGCTCTACTACTCAATGGTTTCGGAAAAATGCGATGTCATCATCGGTAACCGTGAGGAATTTAATGCGGTCGAGTACATGTCAATGCCCGGCAACTCCGACAACAAGCGTACGGCGGAAGCATTTCTTCGTAAAGGCACACAATTAGTAGTGGTGAAAGACGGTGCCAACGGTTCATGTGCCTATACCTCTGACGGTCTCATCTTCGAGTGTGGTGTCATCCCAACGGCAATCAAGAAAACCTTTGGGTCCGGCGACGCATTTGCAGCCGGACTACTTTTTGGATTGTTTAGTGGTTCGCCTTTCAGTGATTGCATGGAGCTTGGAAGCGCTTGCGCTTCGCTTGTTTTGGCCGGAATCAGTTGTGCAGATGCAATGCCCACAATTGAGCAGGCGATGATTCATTTAAAAAGAAATCCTGTTCATCCGCATTCTGAATGTGGAAGTACCGCATGAAAATATGAGCGAATGTGTCAACGACGATTTGTTTGGGATCTTCATCATTCCGACTCCAGCGTTTTTGGTTACGAAGAGGCTTTGGCTGTTGTAAGCGCAGCAGAAATAGCCACTATCCGGTCAGAATGTATCGTGATGGAGGCCGAGCAGGGTTCTGCCGCCGACCAGACGCAGCCTCTGCATGGCACATCACCACGGGCGTCGAAAACATGGAACAAGATAGCGGAGTTGAAGACCTGATCCAACGGGTTTCTCACGAGTACGACGATCTTTCCAGGCAGTTGAAGGTGATTGCGCAATACATCACCGAGAATCGTCAGCAGATGGTGGTGGCGCGCATTCTGGATGTCGCGACGGCCTGCGGAGTGCAACCTTCGGCCGTTGTGCGCTTTGCCCAGCGCTTCGGGTTTTCCGGTTTCTCGGAGTTGCAGGCAGTTTTTCGTGACGCCTATGCCAGCGGTGCGACGGCGGCGGGCTATCAGCAGCGGATTCAGGCGGTCATCAGCGAGCATCCGGCGCAGATGGGCAGCGTCGAGCTGGCTCACGGCTTCATGCGAACCTGTCAGGCCGGAATAGCGACGCTCAACGAAGAGCTCGATGCCCGCGCCTTCGAGCGCGCGGTAAGCATCCTGCAGGATGCGCAACATATCTACATCATGGGGGTGCGGCGAATGTTTCCTGTCGCTTCCTACCTGAGTTACGCCCTGTTGCACACACGCAAGCGCGTCATCATGGTTGACGGTCTGGGCGGGCTGTTCAAGGAACAGATCGAGGGGTTGTCAAAGGGCGATGTGCTCATTGCGATCAGCATGGCCCCTTACGGAACGGAAACCCGCTATTGCACCGATCTGGCGATCGAGCGCGAAGCCACGGTGCTGGCAATCACCGACAGCTCGCTGTCGCCGATTGCCCGTGCGGCGGCGGTAACGCTCACGGTGCACGAATCGGAGGCGTATTTCTTCCGGGCTCTGGCGAGCACCATGTGCCTGGCACAATCCATATTCATCGCTCTGGCGTATCGTCTTGAGCTGAAGATTGAGCATCACTACAATCGGCTTGGGCACGACTGAACCAGCAGGAGTGAGGTTTTCGAACCGAAACTTGCCTGCCGGCCGACAACGTTCTCTGGGGAGCCCAGCAGGAGAGGTCAGATGAAAAACCAGACGACCATAGCGAGGTTTTGAGAACCATAAAGACACCGCTGTTCGATTCCAACCGCCGTTTGATTGGTGTGCTTGGCATCAGTCAGCGGAGTTCGTTCGTTGGTGCCAGAGCCCCGATTATTTCGAAGCCCAGTTTGAAAACTCATCGCGGGTTTAGCCCGAGTTTAACGTACGGTTTAAAAATTCCTTTTAAACCAGAGGGTTGCGTTCTAACAAATTTCCGAGTGGCACTACGCGTGCTGTTCAGGAACGAGGGGGTAATTCGCGCGGCGCAGCATGTGAGCGACTATGGGTTTGGCGGTGCTGGGCTGCGAGCGTCCAACACGGGTAACTCTGGGGCATCATGCCGTGCAGGCCAATATCTTCAGCGCGCGATGCCGTTCCTCGGGATCGCGTAACGGATGATGGCTACTGATCAAATACTCATTGCGCCGCCACAGCCGCTCAAGGAGTCGCAAAGACGGAACACGAGCAGACTTTCCTCCTGCGCCTCGATTGCACTCACGACAGGCCAAAACAAGATTCCATACGCCATCAATCAAGGGGCCGAAGTCGTAATGTTTCAGTACATGAGGAAAAAAGTGATCAACATCGGGAGATGCGTGGTTGGAGTCAATGCAAATATCCCTAAAACAGTAGAAGCACTTCCCCTTCTGATACCCGTTGAGAGCGCCTCGGCTACCGGTGACTGATTTCCTCCGCCTGGTTCTGTCGATTGCAAAGGTCGTAACCAATACTGACGAGGCTCCGGGACACTCCCAAGTCCCAAGCTGTTTCAACAAGACGCCACCGCGATTCAACCTCAGTCATCAGGTTTGTTGACTGTATCCCCTCCATCAACCTTGAGAACTCCGACGTAATCCGGATGCCTCGGTTTGCGTTTCGCTCATCCACGAAAAAGCGTTCTGGCGTTGCATCGCTGCCGACAATATGGAAAGCATCTATAACGTTGCTGAACCCTAAGCGGACGGTTTGATCCCGAAGTTTAAAGAGGACCCCAGAGTCAAGACAGAAATGCAGTTAGATTAAGCTGCACATTCGACTTCACTCGCAGCGGAACGGTGCTGCCCCGGTTTT
>JAIFNM010000173.1 GCA_020047725.1 Betaproteobacteria bacterium | reverse complement strand
GAGCTGGATCGCCGCGCGCAATCCTGCGGCTTCGCTGCCCAGAACTACTGCCGGGTAGCGATACTCCTGAACACTCAGGCCGTCGATCTCATGGGTTTCTGTCGCATTAGCCTTGCGTATGCCACGGGGAAGGCGGACTTCATGAATATTGATGCCATCGGCGGCGAGACGGTCGGCAAAAAGTAGCGTGACCATGCTGATGGCCGCCTTCGAGATTCAGTACTCTGCGCGCTGTGTGAACGATGTATAAGCCGAGATCGAGGAGATGTTGACGATTTTTGGAGCGATTCCGGGCGTCTTCGAAACTTCGGTACGCATGATGTTGGCAACGGCCTGCGAAAGGAAAAAGGTCGATTTGAGGTTAATGCGGAGAACGTGATCAAAGCTAATCACCCGCAAGATGAGTCGTGGAAACTCACAAAACCAAAGGTTCTTCGTTGTGTCCGTTGTGTCGTCGTACTTCGAACTGCTTTATGTCAGATCAAGCCGGCCCCGGCCGGTTTCAAAAGCAACCGAGCCCCATGCGGCGGGGTCAGTGATCGCCGCCTGCTCCGCCTTTCACGCAAAATTTGACCGGCCCGCGCTGGTCAAGGATACTCGTGGCCTTTCGGTTGAAAGGACACTATCTTGAAGCAGCGACTGCTCTCCCTTGTGCTGACGACCTCCTGTGCGATGCTGTCATGGTTTGTCGCTCCTTACGCGCTTGCCGAGGAGTTGCGCGTACTGGTGCACAATTCTTTCTCTTTGCCTAAACCCCTGCTGGCCCAGTTCGAGGCGCAGGCCGGGGTCAAACTGAGCGTGATCAAAGGTGGCGATTCGGGCGAATTGCTGAACAAGCTCATCCTTACCCGTGCGCAACCGATTGCTGATGTGGTCTTTGGCATCGACAATGCGCAGGTGGCCAAGGCGCAGGCGGCCAATGTGATTGAAGCCTACGCCAGTGCGCCGCCGGTCCGTGCCGGTGCGCCGGCGGTAGGCAACGGCGTGGTGGCGGTGGATTACAGCTTTGTTGCGCTGAACTACGACAAGGCGGCGTTTGCCAAGTCTGGTCTGCCTTTGCCCAAAACGCTCGAAGAGCTGACGCAGCCTCAATATCGTGATCTGCTGCTTGTCCAGAATCCGGCCACGTCCAGCCCCGGCCATGTTTTCCTGCTGGCCACCATCGCCGGGCTAGGCGAGACGGCGGCATTTGACTGGTGGGCGCGCATGCGTGCCAATGGCGTGAAAGTGGCCAAAGGCTGGAGCGAGGCCTATTACACCGAGTTTTCGAAAAATGGCGGCACGCGTCCGCTGGTCGTGAGTTATGCCACCAGCCCGGCGGCCGAGGTTTTTTACAGCAAGGAGAAAATCACCGAATCGCCGACCGGCGTGTTGTTCCTCAAAGGCGGGGTGTTCCGCCAGGTTGAAGGCGTGGCGTTGATCAAGGGTGGCGGACAGCACGAAGCGGCGGCACGTTTCATCGAATTCATGCGTTCGCCGGCTGTACAGGAGGCGTTGCAGACCTCGATGTGGATGTTCCCTGCCGAGCCCGGCACGGCGCGCGCTGAAGTAATGCGTCACGCCGTTGAACCCGCTTCGTTCGACAGCCTCAGTTCCGAGACGATTGCCGAGAAAGATGCTGACTGGGTCAGCCGCTGGACGAAGATGGTGCTGAAGTAAGAGCCGTCTAGTGTTGCAGAAGCCGCTGTTCCAGCGCCTCGCCGTCGGTTTGTTGCCAGCCGGGTTCCTGCTGGTGATGCTGGCCGCACCTGTGTTCCGTCTGCTGTTCGAAGGTGGTGCCAGCGCATTGGCGGGCATGGTCGGCGCGCTCTGGCAGGATGATTACCTGCGCTGGCGGATCGTGTGGACCTTCGTGCAGGCGGTTCTGACCTGCGTTGTCGCTCTGGCGCTTGGCTTGCCCGTGGCCTGGGTGCTGGCGCGTTACGAATTTTCCGGGCGCACGCTTGTATTACGCCTGCTCATGCTGCCCTTCGTCGTGCCGACACTGGTTGCGGCGCTGGGCGTACTCGCCTTGTGGGGGCCGCGTGGGCTGATCAGCGGCTGGCTGGGCTTTCATCTGCAGGATACGCCGTGGCTGCTGCTCTACGGCAACCTGTTTTTCAACCTGTGCGTAGTGGTGCGTGCCGGCGTCGATGCGCTGGCGCAGGTCAGCGCATCGCGCGTCGCCGCGGCACGCACCTTGGGCGCGACACCGTGGCGGGCGTTCTGGCGCGTCGAGTGGCCGGCCATTGCGCCGTGGCTGGCGTCGGCTTTGTCTCTTGTTTTCCTGTACTGCTTTTCCGGTTTTGGACTGGCGCTCATTCTGGGCGGACAACGCTTTGCCACCGTGGAAGTCGAGATCTACACCCTGGTTGCGCACGAGCTGAAGCTGGCCGAAGCAGGCGCGCTGGCGCTGTGCATGATGATGCTAACAGGCGGTGTCGCGCTGCTTTACGCCCTCGTAGAAAAGCGGCTGGCCGCGCCTTCGCGCGCTGACGTTATTGCCCTGCGTCGCCCGGCAACGCTCCGGCAAGGCTTGGCCGTCGCCGGAGCCATGCTCGTGCTGATTGTTTTCTGTGCGGCGCCACTGCTGGCTATCGTCGCGCGTGCCGCCCTGGCTGGTCCGACCGCGTGGGCCGTTCTGCTTGAAGAAGAAACGCGACTCGCACTGGGCAACACATTGCGTTTTTCCATGACTGCCCTGGCGCTGGCTACTGTCCTCGGGCTGACCCATGCGCTGGCGGCACGGCATTCGGTATGGCTTCGCGCCAGTGCTTTCCTGCCTTTTGTCGTGTCCCCGGTGACGGTGGCGTTCGGGTTGCTCCTGCTCTACCCGCAATGGACCGCCAGCCTGCCATTGCTCGTTGCCGCCTACGCGCTCCTGGCCTATCCGTTTGTCGCCAAATCAATTGGTTCGGCGCTCGATAGCCTGCCGACCCATCTCGAACAGGCTGCGCGTACGCTCGGGGCGACCCCCTGGCGCAGTTTCTGGCGGGTGACCTTACCGATGATTGCACCCGCTTTGCGTCGGGGGATGGCTTTCGCCGCCGCCACGTCGCTGGGCGAGTTTGCCGTCACCCTGTTCTTGTCACGGCCAGAATGGATGACGCTGACGACGCTCATCTATCAACGCCTTGGCCGACCGGGCGCAGCCAACCTGGACGGCGCACTGGTGCTCGCCTGTTTGCTGATGGCATTGGCCCTGGCGGCTTTCTTGCTCATCGAAACAACACAGGCAAAGGCTATCGATAACCGAACACAGCGCAAGATAAACCGCAAGAAGGCATACCATGCTTGAACTCAAAGGTCTCCGTAAAACTTTCCACGATCCTTCGGGTGGTGACTGGTTGCTGGCTGATGACCTGAACCTGACAGTGTCAGCCGGGAAGACCGTGGCGATTCTTGGCCCTTCCGGTTCGGGAAAAAGCACCTTGCTCAAGATGATCGCCGGGCTGGAGCCTCTCGATGACGGACGTGTCATTTTCGACGGCAAGGATATTGATCGGGAGCCGCCGGAACGGCGTGGCTTTGCCCTGATGTTTCAGGATTTCGCGCTGTTTCCACACCTGGATGTTCAGGATAACGTTGCCTTTGGGTTGGTCGAGCAAAGGGTGGCGCGTCCGCTTGCACGGCGACGGGCGCTGGATCTGCTGGCATTGTTTGGCTTGTCCTCGCACGCCGGGCAAAAGGTGTGGAAGCTCTCCGGTGGCGAACAGCAGCGTGTGGCGCTGGCGCGTGCGCTCATTACCCAGCCCCGCCTGTTGCTGCTGGATGAGCCGTTCTCAGCGCTTGATGCCGAGTTGCGCAGCAGTCTGCGCGAGGAGTTCCGGCAGCGCATAACGACAGCAGGGATGACGACGCTTCTGGTAACGCACGACGAAGTCGAGGCGCGCTCCATGTCGGCGCGCGGCTACCGGCTGGTTGATGGAAAACTGGTGGTGTTGTGGTGACCGCCGCCGCTCGGGCCCGTGCGTTCTTATCTGTGTTTGGTTTTCATCGCGTAGAGCCGTTTGTCAGCCGCCTCGGTGAGTGAGTCCAGATCCGTTCCGTCTTCAGGGAAGCGGGCGAGTCCGTAGCTGAACGACAGGCGATGCTCCTTGTCGCCAAAACTGACGGGCTTGGCGCGGAAACTGGACAGGATACCGGCGATATTCTTCTCGATCATTTCCGTTCCGGCGACGTGGTATACGGCGATGAATTCGTCACCGCCAAATCGCCCGATGATGTCCGATTTGCGGCAGGACGCCCGGATCGCCTTGGCGATCAGTATGAGCATCTGGTCGCCGGCCAGGTGGCCAAAGGTGTCGTTGACGTATTTGAGCCCGTCGGCGTCAAACAGCGCTACTACAAATGTTTCATTGTAGCGGCCTGCCCGGTCGAGAGTTGCACTGAACAGGTCCTCGAAGTAGCGGCGCGAGAAGAGCCCAGTGAGCGAATCCACGTGGTAGCGCTCGATGCTCGACCGATAGTGCTCGCGGGCTAGCAGTCCAACCTCGATCTGTGCCCGAAAGCGCTCGACGATGCGTACATCCTCATCGTTGAAACTGTCGGGCTTGTCCGAGTCGAGATTGAGAAGTCCGAAAAGCCGGTCGCCAATGAAGAGTGGAGCGCTGATGACCGACTGATACTCCCAGGTTTCCGGGGGGAACATGGTGAATATTCGGGCGAAGGTTTCATGCGTGATCAACCGTGTTTCCTTGATCGAGCCGCCGGTTTCCTGATACAGAAAGCAATCCTCCAGTTTCAGGCGAAACTTCTCGACGAAGTCCTCGGTGTGTCCACGCGATGATGCGAAGCGCAGGTAGCCGTCGTCGCCCAGAATCAGCACCGACCCCATCTTGGCCTTGTCAAAGATGCTGAAAAGGTAGTCGAGAATGGTGCGGTAGATCAGTTCGATGTCTTCATTCAGGAGGATCTCGCGATTGACCTGTACGTTCATCTCGGCCAACAGGCGCATCCGGCGCGAAGACTCCTTGAACGAGCGGAAGCTCAGATAAAGCACCGTCAGTCCGGTGTTAGCGAGTGCCAGGCAAATGATGGCAACAACGGCGAACGGAGCAAAGTCCATTCCGAAGAACGAGAAGGACAGTGCAACGGTAATGAGCAGCCCAAGCTGCGTGATGGCGACGAGGACGAAGCCGGTCCACGTTCTGGTTCCGTTGCTAAGCACGTCCGTGATCATATCGTCAATCAGGGCAGACGATTTTGCGCGGAACTTGAGTGTTGCTCATCACCGTTCGTGCACGATTTATGGTGTGAATCGCCAGCGGATCTCATGGGAACCCCGAGGAAAAACCTCATGCCGGCAGGCTACTCACTATTTCGGGAGGGGTCAAGGCTAGGTGTTTTGAGCATGGGTGCAGGGCTGGAGGGGCGTTGTCAAGGCAGTCTGGAATGGTCTGCCCCGAGACCCGCATGCTTGTTGGCCTGCACAGGCCATGTGTTGAAGATGCCCGTATTTATTGGTCTGCAGGCCGGCTACTTTTTCGAGCAATAAAAAGGCCCGGCGCGAACGCCGGGCCTTTTGCTAAGTGACGGCCGTTCTGGTTCAGCCGGCGATTACGCTTTCAACCGCCTCAGCCACCTTGGCGGCCGTGATGCCGAGGAACTCAAACACCTGACCGGCCGGGCCGCATTCGCCAAAGCGGTCGATGCCGACCACGGCACCTTCGAGACCCACATACTGGCGCCAGTAGCTGCTGACACCGGCTTCCACTGCCACACGTGGAATGCCGCGCGGGAGAACCGCTTCACGATAGGCGGCGCCCTGCTGGTCGAACATGAAGTTCGACGGCATCGAGACGATGCGTACAGCGATCCCCTTCTCGGCAAGTGCGGCCTGGGCGGTAACCGCCAGACTCACTTCCGAGCCGGTAGCGATAATCACGGCCTTTGGCGTACCGACGCAATCCTTGAGCACATAGCCGCCCTTGCGGATGGCTTCGATCTGTCCGGCGTCGCGTGCCTGATGCGGCAAATTCTGGCGAGTGAGGATCAGCGCCGTTGGGGTACTGCGGTGTTCGACGGCGATTTGCCAGGCGACGAAGGCTTCGACGCTGTCGCATGGACGCCAGACGTCGAGGTTCGGCACCATGCGCAGGG
>JAIFNM010000258.1 GCA_020047725.1 Betaproteobacteria bacterium | reverse complement strand
GCTTGATGGAGCATCTCTACAGGCTGGCGCTGGATTTTGAGCGCCAGCGGCAGTTCGGCAAGGCTACCGTGGTCTATCGCTACATGGCCGGCCACAATCCGAAGTTCCGCGATCTCGAACAGCGCATAAAGCGCGGCGACGCGGGGTCTGAAGCCGTTAAGCTCGATGATGAGCCAGCCAGGACGCTGACCATTGGTCGCTATGAGGTCGAGAAGCCCATCGGCAAGGGAGCGATGGGCCTGGTTTATCTGGCCCGCGATACAAAAATAAACCGTGTGGTGGCGATCAAGACCATGGCGCTGTCGCAGGCGTTTGACGAAAGTGAATTGGTTGGCATCAGGGAACGCTTTTTTCGCGAGGCCGAAACGGCCGGGCGTCTCAGTCACCCGAACATCGTCACCGTGTACGATGCAGGCGAAGAGAATGGCCTGGCGTATATCGTGATGGAGTTTCTCAAGGGCGGGGACCTGGTGCCCTATACCCGGTCCAGCCAGTTGCCCGTACCGCAGGTCGTGAGCATTCTTGCCCGCGTAGCTGATGCACTGGCCTACGCGCACGGGAAAAATGTTGTTCACCGGGACGTGAAACCCGCCAATGTAATGTACGAACCGGCGTCGGATGAGGTCAAGGTGACCGACTTCGGCGTTGCGCGGCTGACCGACGCCTCGAAAACAAAAACCGGCATGGTGCTTGGAACGCCGAGTTACATGTCGCCGGAACAGTTGACCGGCAAGAAGGTCGATGGGCGCTCGGATCTTTTCTCGCTGGGTGTTACTCTGTACCAGATGCTTTGCGGGCGGCCACCTTTTGTCGGCGAGTCGATGGTGCAACTGATGCGGAAAATTACCAGCGAGTCGCCAGCCGATATTCGTAGCGTGAATCCGCTGGTTCCGGACGATCTGGCGCTGGTCGTCGAACGCTCATTGGTCAAGGATGTAGCGCAGCGTTACCAGACGGGTGAGGAAATGGCACGTGACTTGCAGGCATGTCTGTCACGGATGCCGGTGCTGCATACTGACGTAGATATTCTGTTATAGGGAGACGACGTGACCAACACGCTGAGCAGTGTCCTTGAAATCGTTGTCCGAACGGATCCGGGGATGGTTCGCGATCACAACGAAGATGCCGTATTTGCCAACCCGAACCTGGGGCTCGCAATACTGGCCGACGGCATGGGCGGGTATAACGCAGGGGAGGTGGCGAGTGGCATGGCAACCATGTTGCTTTCCGCCGAACTGGAAGCGGCGTTTGCCACCACGATGCCGCACGAAATTGACACGAAAACGGGCCAGCGATTTGCCCATCGTTGCATTGTCGACAAGGTGTCACAAACCAATCTGGCCATCTTCAACGCTGCCGAAAGCCAGCCTCAGTATGCCGGTATGGGTACGACGCTGGTAACTGCAGTGTTCTACGACAATCAGGTGACGGTTGCGCACATCGGCGATTCGCGCCTTTACCGTTTGCGCGGTGACGAGTTTCGCACGCTCACCCGCGATCACTCCCTGTTGCAGGAACAGATCGACAGCGGTGTGATTTCGGTCGAGGATGCGCGTTTTTCGCAGAACAAAAATTTGGTGACGCGGGCGGTGGGCGTCGATCCCGACGTGGAAACTGAAATCCATGACTACCCGGTGCTTCCCGGCGACATCTATGTGTTGTGCTCGGATGGGCTCAACGATATGGTCGAGGACGAGGAAATCAAGCTTACGCTGCAAATGCTGGCGGCCAATCTGGAACTGGCGGCTACGCAGCTTATTCAAATGGCCAACGACAACGGTGGGCGTGATAACGTTTCGGTAATCGTAATCAAGGTGTTGCGCGAGTTTCCGGCTACTGGGGGATGGTGGTCGAAATTAATGGCACGGGTCAAATAAGGAAAAGCGATGGCTAAGCTGATACTGAGCATGGATGGTCTGGTTCTCAAGGAGATAGCGCTGACCAAGGAGCGGATGAGCATTGGCCGCAAGGCGAGCAACGATATCCAGATCGACAATCTGGCGATCAGCGGCGAGCACGCGGCGGTGGTGACGATCCTCAACGATTCCTTCCTTGAAGATCTGAACAGTACCAATGGCACGCTGGTCAATGGTCAGCCGGCGAAAAAGCACTTCCTGAAAAACGGTGATGTCGTTGAACTGGGCAAGTACAAACTCAAGTATGTTGCCGAGCAAGCGCAGTCCGTCGAGTCGGCTGATTTCGAAAAGACCATGGTTTTGCGCCCCAATGCATTGCGGCCAGCGCCTGTTGCCGGTGAACTTTCGATGGCAGCGGCCGAGGCCGTGAAATTGCAGGATGGAATCCCGGGTGCCAGTTCTGCGCCGCCGCCGATTGCCCCCGTGGCTCCGGCTCCCGCTGTCGGGGCGATCCAGATTCTCAATGGCGCCAGCGCCGGTCGTGAGCTGGAATTGGTCAAGACCCTGACCACGCTGGGCAAGCCCGGCGTGCAGGTAGCAGTGATCGCCAAACGGCCGCAGGGGTATTTCATCACGCACGTCGAGGGGGCAAAATTCCCGATGCTCAATGGGCGGGCGATTGATTCTCAGGCGCAGGCACTCAAGGATCACGATGTGCTTGAAATTGCCGGCATCAAGATGGAGTTCTTCCTGAAGAGCTGAAAATCCACCGATTGTTGAGTGTGGAGACACGATGAAGGTCAGAATTCTCGGCTGTAGCGGCGGTATCGGCGGACGTCATTTGCGTACCACCTCGATGCTGGTCGACCATGACATCCTGATTGATGCCGGGACTGGCGTCGCCGATCTTTCGCTGGCCGAGCTGGCGATGATCGATCACGTCTTCATCACGCACTCTCACCTCGATCACATTGCTTCGCTGCCGATGATGATCGACTCGATTGCTGATATGCGCGACAAACCGGTTACTGTTTATGCGACCGATGCAACGATTGAGATTCTCCGCAATCACATCTTCAACTGGGCGATCTGGCCGGATTTCAGCGAGATTTCGATTCGCAAGGCTGCCGTGATGCAGTACAAGATGATTCGCCTCGGGCAGAAAACCGAATTGGGCGAGCGTACGATTACGGCGCTTCCGGCCGAGCATACGGTTCCGGCCGTTGGCTACCATCTCGATTCTGGTGCGGCCAGTCTGGTGTTCACCGGTGACACGACGGTCAACGATGCTTTCTGGCCGGTAATCAATCAGATCGCCAATCTGCGCTACCTGATTGTCGAAACTGCCTTTTCCAACCAGGAAAAGCGGCTGGCCATCATGTCGAAGCATTTGTGCCCGAGCATGCTTGGCGATGAACTTGCCAAGCTTTCGCGTAATGCCAGGATTTATATATCGCACCTGAAGCCGGGTCAGATCGAATTAATCATGAGCGAGATCGAGGACTGTGCCGGCGACTTCAAACCCAAGATGTTGCAGAACAATCAGGTTTTCGAGTTCTGAGCCATGGCCAGCCAGACCTTGCCAACACCGCCGCGCCGGATTGATCTTGACGTTCTGCGCCAACTGGAACCGATTAGTTCGCTGTCCACCGCTCGCCTGCGCGAGCTGGCTGTGCTCTGTACCACCGAGACAGCGTCACAAGGAAGCGATCCCTTCCGCGTGCGCGGTATGCGTGGGCAGTCGGTTTATCTGCTGTCAGGCGAACTCAAGCTGGCGTTTGGCGACGATTCGTCAAGCGTCTTCGTCGGCGGTTGCGAGGCCTCGCTTTGGCCGCTGGCCAAACGTCCGCCCGCCGTCCGGGATGCAAAGGCCATTACCGATGTCGAGCTGGTGCGTATCGACGACGATATGCTCGATATCCTGATGACCTGGGATCAGTTGTCGGCAAGCGATCATGTTTCTTCCGGCAACGTCAAGGAAACCGACTGGCGCCAGATGTCATGTGCCTTTCGCTTGCAGGATCTGACCGACGGGGCCCTGTCGCACCTGCCGGCAGCGAGCATCGATGAGCTATTCAAGCGTTTTGAACGGGTTCAGGTCAAGGCTGGGGATGTGATCCTGCGTGAAGGTGACGAAGGCGATTACTACTACATCATCGAAAACGGCCGTTGTCTGGTGACGCGCAAGGTCGGCAGCGTCGATATGGCGCTGGCCGAACTAAAGGCCGGCGATGCTTTCGGCGAAGAGGCTCTGGTTGCCGAGAGCACGCGCAACGCAACGGTGCTCATGAAAACAGCCGGGTCCCTGCTGCGCCTCAAAAAAAGCGATTTCATCGAGTTGTTGCGCGATCCCCTGCTCAAGCGGGTCTCGCGCATCGAGGCCGAGCAGCGCGTGACGGCAGGCGCGCAGTGGATCGATGTGAGATATCCGTCGGAGTATCAGAATGGCCGCCTGCCGGGTGCCGTAAATGTTCCACTCAACGAGATCCGCAATGTGATCGACGTTCTCGACCGCGAACGCGAATATATCGTTTATTGTCAAAGCGGTCGGCGCAGTTCGGCGGCTGCCTTCCTCCTTTCCCAGCGCGGCTATCGTGCCTGCTGGCTGGAAGGAGGGCTGTAATCGAAGCGTTACCGGAATCGGGAGCACGTGCCGTGGATACGTTGATGGATCTGTTCCAGCGCTTTGAGCAGCTCAATGTGATTGGCGCTTCGCTCTCCGACGAGCGGAATATCGGTCGTCTGCTGGAAGGCATTGTGCTGGCCGCGAGAGCGATTACGCATGCGGATGGCGGAACGCTCTATCGCGTCAGTGAAGACCAGAAAACCCTGCGCTTTGAAATCGTGCGTACCGACTCGCTGAAAATTGCCTACGGTGGTGCGACGGGCGAAGTGCTTTCGACCAAATTCAAGGACTTGCCGCTTTATCGGGAGAATGGTGAGGCCAACAACTCGCTGATCGCCGCCTATTCGGCTCTTCAGGCGAAGACCGTCAATATTGCCGATGCCTATACGGCCGAGGGCTTCGATTTTTCGGGAACAAAGAAATTCGATCAGGTGACCGGCTACCGCTCGCAGTCCTTCCTTACCGTGCCGATGAAAAATCACGAGAACGAAGTGATCGGTGTCCTGCAGCTGATCAACGCCATCGACCCGGAAAGTGGCGCGGTGCGCGAGTTCTCCGATGCCGATCAGCGACTCGCCGAATCGCTGGCGTCGCAGGCCGCCGTGGCCTTGACCAATCGCCTCCTGGTGAGTCAACTGGAAGAACTGTTTGAATCCTTCATCACCCTCATCAACCTGGCTATCGACGAGAAGTCGCCCTATACCGGTGGCCATTGCCAGCGCGTGCCGTCGCTGACGATGATGCTGGCCGAAGCCGTGGAGGCGACGAAGGACGGTGCGCTGGCCGGCTTTGCCATGAGCGAGAAGGATCGCTACGAACTCAAGATCGCCGGCCTGCTGCATGATTGTGGCAAGGTGACGACGCCGGTGCACGTCGTTGACAAGGCGACCAAGCTGCAAACGATCTTCGACCGCATCGAGCTGGTCGACACCCGTTTTGAAGTGGTGCGGCGCGATGCGGAGATCGCCATGCTTCGCGCGCTTGCGGCCGGAACGGATCGTCTGGCGGCAGAGCAGGGCTGGCAGGCGCTGTGCCGTGCCATCGATGATGATCGTGAGTTCCTGCGCCGGGTCAATGTTGGTAGCGAATCGATGAAGCCGGAGGATCAGGCGCGTGTGCGACACATCGCGAAAGCCTATCGCTGGGTCGATACGAACGGCGCCGAATCTGATTTCCTGAGCGATGATGAAGTCGAGAATCTCAGTATCCATGCCGGAACGCTGACCCAGGCCGAGCGCGAAACGATCAACTACCACATCGTGGCGACGATCAAAATGCTCGAATCGCTGCCCTGGCCGAAGCACCTCAAGCACGTTCCCGAGTACGCGTGCGGCCATCACGAACGCATGGACGGCAAAGGCTACCCGAAAGGGCTCAAGCAGGACGAAATGTCGGTGCAGGCGCGGATCATGGGCATTGCAGACATCTTCGAGGCGCTTACCGCGCGCGATCGGCCATACAAGCAGGGAATGAAGCTTTCCGAAGCGCTGGGCATCCGCGGCCACATTGATCCTGACTTGTTTGATGTTTTCATCAAGCAGAAGGTCTACCTGAGATACGCCGAGCAGTATCTCGATCCATCGCAGATGGACGAGTCAGTTTGATGGTCTGCAGGCCGCGTCAAATGGCGATCTGCAGAAGGTGTGGCCGGGAAGCCAATATCCATGAGGGTCTTCAAGGCATGAGTTTGCAGGGCGCGCAAGTCCATTTGCGCCACCTCTGCGGGTGTGTTTGAAAGCGTGCCCAAAAAGCCAGCGACGCGCCCGCAATCTGGTAGGAGCCCAGTTTCACTGGGCGATTACAGCGCTGGAGCACAACCACCCATCGCTCAGATAAACTGACCTCCTACAAGAACCGCTGGCAGCCGAGGAAATCCAGAACCAAATTTGGCAGCGACCAAAGTTTTCAAAATGCACCCGCCGGTACGTGATGCCCAACGCCAGCCGCCTTCACGCTAGAATCTCTGCTTTCTCCATCGGGTCCTCGCCATGTACGTCATCGCCCCCAGCATCCTTTCTGCCAACCTGACCAAACTCGGCGATGAAGTCGTCAACGTGCTTGCCTCCGGCGCTGACTGGATTCACTTCGACGTGATGGACAACCATTACGTTCCCAACCTGACCTTCGGTTCAATGGTCTGCGAGGCCATCCGTCCGCTGACCAAGGCGACGATTGATGTGCATCTGATGGTCAAACCGGTGGATCGCATCATTCCAGACTTTGCCAGGGCCGGC
>JAIFNM010000006.1 GCA_020047725.1 Betaproteobacteria bacterium | reverse complement strand
ACAAAGCCCTTTTGGTCCTTCTTCCTTCGCTCTCAGCGCCGCTGTGCGTTCTATGACGCGCAGAGGGAAGTGCACCGCCGGTGCCAGGTTCTGGCCCTCGGAAACAGTGATTTCTAAAACGCCCAATTTCAACGAAATTCACGCCGCCGCTGACATTTGCTGTGAGATGCCGATTAATCGGTTCCATGCCCAACGTTATCTTCGGCCGCAAACCCGAAGCTTCGAAGCAGCAACGATACGGCGATGCCCACAAAAACGGCGTATTCCAGTTGCACGACCAGGGTGCTCACGAACGTCACCAGAAATATCGCTAGTTCGTGCTTCGGTCCTCGGATGATCGCCCGTATTTCCTTGCGGTCAATCAGGCTC
This sequence comes from Betaproteobacteria bacterium, assembly GCA_020047725.1. Lineage (GTDB taxonomy): Bacteria > Pseudomonadota > Gammaproteobacteria > Burkholderiales > Rhodocyclaceae > Propionivibrio. The sequence continues at coordinate 5,722 of JAIFNM010000006.1, read as the reverse complement.
CATGCCACCAGGAAGAGGATTCCCGCCATCGCTGGCATCGGAAGATAGCTGATCCACCCTGCTACACACAGAACGATACCCATCAGGAACAGAGACGAAAATACGGCGGCCATGGGGGTCTGAGCGCCGGCATCCAGATTGAGACCGCTGCGAGTGAATGATCCGGAGGACGGGTAGGCCGAGAGAAAGCTGCCCACGATGTTCGACAATCCTTGTCCGATGACTTCCTGGTTTCCGTTGATCGTCTGTCCGGTGCGCAGTGACAAGGATCGGGCAATGGCAATGGCCTCGGTCAGGCCAAGTACGGCGATGATTGCGGCGCTGGAGGACAGGCGCCCCCAAACCGCGGGGTCAAACGATGGCTGAGATAGCTGAGGCAATGCCGCCGGAAGGGCACCTAACGTCGATACGCCGCCAAGCCAGGCGGCCACCAGACCGGCACAGACCATGCCGAGAATCATATGCGGCAACCGACGGTTGATGCTCTGGACTGCAACGGTGACCGCAAAAGCGACGACACCAACGGCGATGGCGTTTGTCCCGGCCGTGTGCAGCAAGGTGATTGCCTGGACCAACTGACCAAAGAATCCCGTGGCAGAAGTCCCTGATAAACCCAGAAAGTGCTTGAGCTGGCTGGCTGCGATCAGGAAAGCCGCGCCTGTGGTGAATCCTACGACAACGCTGTGTGAAATGTAATGTGCCAATCGGCCAAGGTGGGCGAGCCCGATAGCAAGCTGTATAAGGCCGGTGAGAAAGGCAAACGTGAGCGCCAGCGTGATGTACGTAGCATCACCGGGGGTAGCATGCGGAGCAAGTGCCGAATACACCACGATCGAAATGGCCGCCGTTGGCCCCGATACCATGTGCCAGCTTGATCCGAAAAGGGCGGCGACAATCGTCGGGCCAATCGCGCAATACAGCCCGAATTCCGGTGGCAGACCGGCGATGGCAGCGTACGCGATCCCTTGCGGAAGGACAATCAGTGCGCCGGTCAGTCCGGCCAGCAGGTCGTGCTGCAATGTCGCTCTGCCGAGTCGGCTCACCCAGGCGAAGGGTCTGTACTTGAGGATCATGTCGCCTGTCTGCTTGAGTGCCAACAATCGCTGGAGGACTGCTGACGCTCCGGTATCGCGGCCTTGGCCGTGACAAATGGCTCCGACTCCGTCCCATTGGGCGCAAACCAGCTCGTCAGTCTGGCGCTTCCATGCAAGGATGCTTGCATCTTATGCCTGGGGCACAAAAATTTCGGCGCCATCGACGTTCTACTTTGATTTCATGAAGTGCGGGTAGTCACTGGCCGGCCGCCGGTGGCCGAGCGCGCGCGCCATCGCCGCGAAGTACGGTGTTGTCTCCTCGTAGAAGGCTCGGTAACCGGCGCATAGCCAGTTCAATTTTCCCGACTCGGTTTCCAGCAGGCGATCCTTGGGACAGCCACCATGACAAAAATGCAGGAAGCGGCAATCGCGACAATCCTTCGGCAATGAGGCCGTCTTCGCTTGCCCGAAGCGTTGCTGCTCGGGCGAATCGACCATGGCGGCCAGTGATTGCCGAGTCAGGTTGCCGAGAAAGTGAGCATGATCGACAAAGTGATCGCAGCTGTAGAGATCACCATTGTGTTCAACGGCCAGCGCCCGCCCGCATACTGGTGCATGTACGCAAAGTGTTGGCGGATGTCCAAGGACAAGCCCAAGCATCATGTCAAAATGCTGTACGTAGATACGTCCGATATCCCGTTCGCGCCACAGGTGAAAAATCCGGTTGAGAAAATCGCCCCATTGCGCGGCGCGCACGCTACGCGGGCCGACGGTGTTGGCCGGATTGCACGTATCCACGTCCACGATCGGGATGAACTGGATGAACGCCGAACCCAGTCCTCTCAGGAAACCGTAGACCTCCTCGGGGTGCTCAGCATTATCGTTCTGCACTACGCTTAGCAGGTTGTACTCCACCTGATGCCGGTTGAGGCAATCGATCCCGGCCATCACTGCCTTGTAGGAACCACGCCCGGCTGCGTCACGCCGGTAACGGTCATGCAGAGGCTCAGGCCCGTCAATGCTGATACCGACGAGAAACTGATGATCGTGGAAAAAGCTGGCGTAGCTGTCGTCGACCAGCACGCCGTTGGTCTGAAAGGTGTTGGCGATGCGAACCCCTGCCGGTGCGTAGCGTTCCTGCAAAGCCACCACCCGCTCAAAGAACGGCAGGCCCATCAACGTCGGCTCGCCGCCCTGCCAGGCGAACTGCACCTCGGTCTGGCCGATGGTCCGTGACTCGATCTGGCTGCGGATCAGAGTCTCCAGCGTGTCATCGCTCATGCGGCTTAGCGCAGCCTTCTTTCCGGGGTAAAGCGCGCTTTTTTCCAGGTAGAAGCAGTAGTCGCAGCGGAGGTTGCACTGTGCACCAATCGGCTTGACCATGAGGTGAAAAGGCGTTGCCGCCGGGTGCTGCTCAATCCGGATGGATGAATGAAGCCTGCCTGGAAGTGAGTTCAAAAGGGAGCCTTCAGGCGACATAGCCGGAGAGCCAACAAATTCGGGTATCTTCAAGCAATAAGGGCGAAGATGCCCGTATTTCGTGGCTTGCAAGGCATCCGACTTTCATCGTTCGCGTCATCGCTCAGAACTTCAGTGTTTTCTCTTCCGTCTTCACGCCCTGGGTCGGCAGGCCGGTGTCGTAGTCCCGGACAACGGGCGAAATGCCATCGTCGGGCTTTGGACGGAAGGAGCCCATCCACTCCGGCTTCTTGTCCTTGCGCCACGGCCGGACGGCCCACCGATAGGTGCGATAGGGGTCGCGGATTTCGTCCATGCGCGCCAGCAAGCGGTCGTGCATGCGGTCGCGAATCGCGGCGAATTCGGGAGAGTCGATCAGGTTGATCATCTCGTCAGGATCGTTCTTTCGGTCATAGAGCTCATCGCTGTCGAACAGGTTGATCACCAGCTTGAAGCTGTCATCGACCAGGGCGCGCATCGGGATGAAGCCGCCAAAACTGTCGTGCTCGATCTCGTAACGGTTGAATTCGATCAGTACGTCCTGATGGTCGTCGGGCTGCCCTTCGATCAATGGCAGCAGGCTCTTTCCGTGCATGGCGGCGGTGCGCGGGATGCCTGCCACGTCGAGCAGCGTCGGCAGCAGATCAATGTGACTGACGGGAATGTCGATGCGTTGCCCCGTGTTCTGCGTGGGCGGGCAGAGAATCAGTGGAATGCGGGTGATGTCGTCGTACGCATTGGAGCCCTTGCTGACCAGTCGATGTGCGCCCATCATTTCCCCGTGATCCGAGGTGTAGGCAATCCAGGTTTTCCCGTCGTTGAGGGCTTCGACGCAGCGCAATACATCACCGATCTGGTCATCGACAAAATCGTTACATGCGAAGTAAAGAGGATGGCGGTACATGCCATCCTCGCCAACCGGTGTTGGCATGGCTTCGGCCCACAGGCGCTGGTGCTCGGGTTTGCTCTCCAGCGTGTCAGCGGCCTTTTGCCCGAGCAGGTAAGCAAAATTCGCGTAGCGTTCTGCGTATTCGGGCGGACAGGTGAACGGGTGATGCGGTTCGTCGTAAGAGAGCACTAGCAAATAGGGCTGCTCGGGGGTGGTCCGCGCTTCCTCGAGAAAGGCCTTGGCACGTTTGCTGATACCGTGCGCCCAGGTAAAGTCGGCGTCAATGTGATTGGCACGCAGGTCCTCGGCCGAATTCAGGCCGTTGCGCCACAGCGAGATTTCCTGCTCGGTTTTCTCGGCGAGGTAGTTGGCGCCTTCGTACCAGTAGTCCTTGTCCCACTCATCGGGACAGGTGCCGGTTCCGTAGTAGTCGTGGCCGTCCAGGTGCCATTTTCCGATATACACCGTGCGATAACCGGCCTCCTTGAAATAGGCGCCCATCGTGCGCATGTTCTGACCCAAGGCCACATTATTCGTCCAGGCGCCACTCTGGCTGGAATAGATGCCCGTAAACAGGGCTGAACGCGCTGGTGTACATACCGGACAGGTCGTGTACGCCGAACCGAACATCACGCCCTTGGCCGCCAGACCATCGATATTTTCGGTGCCAACTCGCTGACCGCTGTAGCAGCCCACCATGTTGGTGGCTTGCGTATCAGTCATGATCATGATGATGTTGGGCTTGTTCATGCCATGTCTCCCGGAGAAAAATACACGCGCTACCCCTGCTCCCCGCCAATCAATACATTCAGGCGAGGCTGCTGAGTGAGGCGCGGGCAGGCGCCAATGGCCCGCCCGTTGGTGTTACGTGTTATTTCAGCAAAGGCTTTTCAGCCGCTTTCTTGAGGTACTCGTTGGTGACCAGCGGGGTGGATTTGAACTTGGTCAGTTCTTCCGGTTTGTAACTGCCCACCGAGGTGAAGAACTCTGCCGCCTGGTTGTTCCATGCCGTCAGTTTGTCGACGCCGTTGACCGGTGTTGTGAACTCAAGCGCTTCCTTCAGCGTGACTGGCGCACGATCGGCCAATCCGAAGGCGATATCCTCGCGCGGCAGATTCTTGTCACCGAGCACTTCGAGGTAGTACTTGACGGCTGCATCAATCACTTCAGGCGATTTGATGTTGTCGCGCATGTACTGGTTGCAGCGATACTGGAAACGCAGGAACTTGACGGCCGTGTCAGGATTGGCTTCCAGCCACTTGCGGTCGGCGACGAATTGCGAGATTTGCCGGGAGTCGAGCGACACACTTGAGGCGACCCGCTTGTACCCGCGATCTTCAGCGGCAGTAGTGATCGGCGTCCAGGCCGACATGACGTCGCCGATGTTCTTGTCGAAGCTCACGAGCATTGACTTGACATCCATGTTCGTCAATTTTACGTCGGTCGGTTTCAGGCCGATGGCCTTGAGCCATTGCCCGGCGATGAAGTGGTTGGCGGAATTGACCGTCACCAGCAGTTGCTTGCCCTTGACCGTATCGACCGAACCATAGATGTTCGGAAAGTCCTTGTTTGTGCCCTTGACCGTCAGAATCGGGCTATCGGCACGGGTATAGATGGCGTTGGAGACGTCGCTGTCAGGCATCGGCGAACCGATGATTTTGACGTCGTGGCGCATGCCGCCGACCAGGATGCCACCAACGCCGGTACTGGCGATGTTCCACGCGCCTGAAGGCAGTGCTTCCATCTGTGCCGGGCCACTGGCGTATTTCTGGTACTCGACGTCCAGGCCCTCGTCCTTGTCCCACCCTTTGCTCTTGCCATACCAAAGCGGGAACATTTCCAGCCCGGCGACCCACGCCGTCTTGATCTTCACCAGGTCTGCTGCATTCACCGCAGGTGCCGCACCGACGGTCAGTGCAAACGCCGTACATAAAGCCGTAAGAACACTCTTTCTCATGATGCCTCCCGAAACGTTATTGAAAACAACCGTTTGTTGCCACTTCTGAACTAAAGGGTACGAATGCCTGGCATTACAGGGTCAGCTCCTGTTCGGAGGTGATCAGGTGTCTGAGCTTGAGGAACTCCATGTCCATGGGGTCGCGCGGGCGCGGCAGATTCACCGCATAGGATTTCTTGATCCGGCCCGGCAGCTTGCCTTCAAGCGTGACGATGCGGTCGCCGAGCAGCAGCGCTTCGTCGATGTTGTTGGTGATGAAAATGGTGGTGCGTTTTTCCGACAGCCAGATGCGCTCGGTTTCGCGCTCCATGAACAGGCGGGTCTGCGCGTCGAGCTGTCCGAACGGCTCGTCCATCAGCATGACTTTGGGATTGGTAGAGAAGG
>JAIFNM010000190.1 GCA_020047725.1 Betaproteobacteria bacterium | reverse complement strand
ATCGTTCCGTCGCAGGATATCGTTCTCGGTCTGTACTACGCGACACGTGAGCGCATTAATGCCAAGGGTGAGGGAATGATTTTCCCCGATTTGGCCGAAGTTACGCGCGCCATGCAGGCTGGCGAGCTCGATGTGCATGCCAAGATTTCTGCGCGAATCAAGGAGTACGAGAAGGACGGCGAAAATGGCTGGAAGGAAAAAATCACCCGCTACAACACGACAGCGGGTCGAGCTTTGCTGTCAGAAATTTTGCCAAAGGGCCTGCCGTTCAGTGTTCTTGACAGACCGCTCAAGAAGAAAGAGATTTCAAAGCTGATCAATTCGGCTTTCCGTCGTTGCGGGCTGAAAGAAACGGTTGTTTTCGCCGACAAGTTGATGCAGAACGGCTACCGTCTAGCAACGCGTGCCGGAATCTCGATCTGTTCGGATGATATGCTCGTGCCGACGCAGAAGGGCGAAATTATCGCTGCTGCCGAAAAAGAAGTTAAGGAAATCGAAAGCCAGTACACAAATGGTTTGGTGACCAACGGCGAACGTTACAACAAGGTCGTTGATATATGGGGGCGTACCGGTGATCAGGTGGCCAAGGTCATGATGGAACAGCTCGGTCACGAGGAAGTGGTCGATCGCCATGGCAAGAAGGTCAAGCAGGAATCGTTCAACTCCATTTACATGATGGCTGATTCAGGCGCACGGGGTTCAGCAGCACAGATTCGCCAGTTGGCAGGTATGCGCGGGCTGATGGCTAAGCCGGACGGTTCGATTATTGAGACGCCGATTACCACCAATTTCCGTGAAGGCTTAAACGTTCTCCAGTACTTTATTTCGACGCACGGTGCACGAAAGGGTTTGGCGGATACGGCGTTGAAGACTGCAAACTCAGGTTATCTGACTCGCCGTTTGGTTGACGTGACGCAGGATTTGGTCGTAATCGAGGATGATTGTGGTACCGAAAATGGCGTCACCATGAAAGCCCTCATTGAGGGCGGTGAAGTTATCGAGGCTCTGCGCGAGCGTATCCTTGGCCGTGTCACTATTGGCGATGTAGTGAACCCTGAATCGGACGAGACAGTCATTGAAGCAGGTACGCTGATTGATGAAGATCTTTGTGATCTTGTTGACCAACTCGGAATTGACGAAGTCAAGGTTCGTACGCCTCTCACCTGTGATACTCGCTATGGTTTGTGTGGAAGTTGCTACGGCCGTGATCTTGGTCGCGGGACTCCGGTTAACGTAGGCGAGGCGGTTGGCGTTATCGCAGCTCAGTCAATCGGTGAGCCGGGTACACAGCTTACCATGCGGACCTTCCACGTTGGTGGTGCAGCATCGCGAGCGGCTGTGGCTAGTCAGGTTGAAACCAAGAGCGCTGGTATCGTGCGCTTTACGGCTTCCATGCGCTATGTGACCAGTGCGAAGGGCGAAAAGATCGTGATTACGCGTTCTGGTGAGGTTTTGATTACCGACGACAATGGCCGCGAGCGCGAAAAGCACAAGGTGCCATATGGTTCCACGCTGCAAGTGGCTGATGGGCAGCAGGCCAAGGCCGGCACCAAACTGGCGACCTGGGATCCGCATACCCGTCCGATCATCGCAGAGTACTCGGGACTGGTGAAGTTCGAAAACGTTGAAGAAGGCGTAACGGTTGCCAAGCAGATCGATGAAGTGACCGGTCTTTCAACACTGGTTGTCATCGATCCGAAACGTGGCGGTAAAGCGCAGACCAAGGGCTTGCGTCCGCAGGTCAGGCTATACGATGCCAATGGTGAAGAAGTCCGGATGCATGGTAGTGATCATGCGGTAACGATAACCTTTCAGGTCGGCGCAATCATCACGGTGCTCAATGGGCAGCAGATCTCGGTTGGCGACGTGCTGGCGCGTCTACCTCAGGAGTCGGCCAAAACCCGAGATATTACCGGGGGCTTGCCGCGCGTTGCCGAACTGTTTGAAGCGCGGACTCCAAAGGACGCTGGCATGCTCGCTGAATTCACTGGCACCATGTCATTTGGCAAGGATACCAAGGGCAAACAACGCTTGGTTATTACCGACTTGGAGGGTGTAACTCACGAGTATCTGATTCCAAAAGACAAGCATGTTCTGGTGCATGATGGTCAGGTGGTTAACAAAGGTGAGTCGATTGTCGATGGGGCACCTGATCCACACGATATCTTGCGGCTACAGGGTGTCGAGGCTCTAGCCATATATATCACCGACGAAGTGCAGGATGTATACCGTCTGCAGGGCGTGAAGATCAATGACAAACACATTGAAGTCATCGTTCGCCAGATGTTGCGCCGTGTCAATGTAACTGACACCGGGGATACAAAGTTCATTCGTGGCGAGCAAGTTGAGCGTGCACATTTACTCGATGAAAACGACCGCATGGTCGCCCAGGGTAAACTTCCAGCGAGCTATGAGCACGTATTGCTTGGTATCACCAAAGCGTCGTTGTCCACGGACTCGTTTATCTCGGCGGCGTCCTTCCAGGAAACCACGCGCGTTCTGACCGAAGCTGCAATCATGGGTAAACGTGACGAACTGCGCGGCCTCAAAGAAAATGTCATCGTCGGGCGGCTCATTCCGGCGGGTACAGGTTTGGCGTATCACCGGATGCGTAAGAGCAACCTAGCAGGAATCGATCTGGTTGCGCCAAGCATTCTCGACGACGCAGCATCATCGGTCGGCGAGAATGCGCCGGACACTTCGGTCGCTTGACTTGGAGCTTGATAGACCATAAAATCGCGGGTCTTTGTCGGCAAGGGCTAACCATTGCCCATGCCTGTTATAAAAAAATCGCTGAGGCGGCCCTTGGTCCGCCTTGGTTTTTTTGCAGAAGCCATGCCCTTGAAAGGCCAGCGCTGCAAGGAATTTAGGGATAGAAATATGCCAACCATTAACCAGCTTGTGCGTAAACCACGTGAAGCCGTTCGTAGCAAGAGCAAAGTGCCGGCGTTGGAAAACTGCCCGCAGAAGCGCGGCGTCTGCACTCGCGTCTACACCACAACGCCGAAAAAGCCAAACTCAGCTCTGCGTAAGGTTTGCAAGGTTCGTCTGACGAACGGCTTTGAAGTCATTTCGTATATCGGCGGCGAAGGCCACAACCTTCAGGAGCACTCGGTGGTCCTGATTCGCGGCGGCCGGGTTAAAGACTTGCCGGGTGTGCGTTATCACACCGTTCGCGGCTCGCTCGATACGCAGGGCGTCAAGGACCGCAAGCAGAGCCGTTCGAAGTACGGCACGAAGCGTCCGAAAGCGGCTTGATCGCCGTTTAAGTAAGTGGCCGTCCAGATGGGCGGCCGCGAGGGGGGGGCATGTCGCGCCGTCCTTCAACTGAATTGAAATTTTGAGAGGTTGTGCTATGCCACGTCGTCGTGAAGTACCAAAACGCGATATTCTGCCGGATCCGAAGTTTGGCAATATCGAAGTCTCCAAGTTTGTTAACACCCTCATGATGAGCGGCAAGAAGTCCGTTGCCGAGCGTATCGTCTACGGCGCATTCGATCTGATTGTCGCCAAGGGTGGCAAGGATCCGATTGAAGTATTCGGTTTGGCCATGAACAACATCAAGCCGCTGGTCGAGGTTAAGAGCCGCCGCGTTGGTGGTGCCAACTATCAGGTTCCGGTTGAAGTTCGTCCGAGTCGTCGTATGGCATTGGCCATGCGCTGGTTGCGTGAGGCGGCCCGCAAACGTTCCGAGAAATCGATGGGCCAGCGTCTGGCGGCTGAGATGCTTGAGGCTGCAGAAAATCGTGGCGGCGCTGTCAAGAAGCGTGATGAAGTGCACCGCATGGCTGACGCCAACAAGGCATTTGCACACTTCCGGTTCTAGTCACGCGCTTTTTTCGTCGCAGGCTGTCTGCTGACGATCGTTCTTTATTAGTGAAGGTTTATTACTGTGGCACGCAAAACCCCCATCGACCGCTACCGCAATATTGGCATTAGCGCGCACATTGACGCCGGCAAGACGACGGTGACTGAGCGCATTCTGTTCTACACCGGCGTCAATCACAAGATTGGCGAAGTGCATGACGGTGCTGCAACCATGGACTGGATGGAGCAGGAGCAGGAGCGTGGTATCACTATCACCTCGGCTGCGACGACCTGTTTCTGGAAAGGCATGGGTGCTCAGTTTGCGGACCATCGCATCAATATCATCGACACCCCGGGTCACGTCGATTTCACGATCGAAGTCGAGCGCTCGATGCGCGTGCTTGACGGCGCATGCATGGTCTATTGTGCCGTGGGTGGCGTGCAGCCCCAGTCTGAAACGGTTTGGCGTCAGGCCAACAAGTACAAGGTTCCGCGCCTTGCCTTTGTAAACAAGATGGATCGTCAGGGGGCCGACTTCTTCAAAGTTGTCGACCAGATGGGGACACGTCTGAAGGCCAATCCGGTGCCGATTGTTATTCCGATTGGCAAGGAAGACTACTTCCAGGGCGTCGTTGACCTGATCAAGATGAAGGCGATCTACTGGGACGAGGCGTCTCAGGGCATGAAGTTCGATTATCGCGAGATTCCAGCCGAACTGCAGGCGCAGGCTGAAGAGTGGCGTGGCAAGATGGTTGAGGTGGCTGCCGAGTCTTCAGAAGAACTGATGAATCAGTATCTCGAGTCCGGCGATCTGACCGAAGCACAAATCATTAAGGGCTTGCGTGATCGGACGATTGCCTGCGAAATCCAGCCTATGTTGTGCGGAACGGCGTTCAAAAACAAGGGTGTTCAGCGCATGCTCGACGCCGTTATCGATCTGCTGCCTTCGCCGGTGGATATCCCGCCGGTGACCGGCGAAGATGAAAAGGGCTTGCCGATAACGCGCGATGCCGACGATGGCGCCAAGTTCTCGGCGTTGGCGTTCAAGCTAATGACCGACCCTTACGTCGGTCAGCTGACGTTCATCCGCGTGTATTCGGGCGTGCTGAAGTCCGGCGATACCATTTACAACCCGATCAAGGGGCGAAAAGAGCGTATCGGTCGCGTCCTGCAGATGCACGCCAACAACCGCGAAGAGATCAAGGAGGTGCTGGCTGGCGATATCGCGGCTTGCGTCGGCTTGAAGGAGGTGACGACCGGTGAAACGTTGTGCGATCCGGCCGCTGTCATTACTCTGGAGCGCATGGTTTTCCCGGAGCCCGTGATTCACATCGCGGTCGAGCCAAAAACAAAGGCTGATCAGGAAAAGATGGGGATTGCCCTGAGCCGTCTGGCGAATGAGGATCCATCGTTCCGTGTGCGGACTGACGAGGAAACCACGCAGACCATTATTTCCGGCATGGGCGAACTTCACCTTGAAATCATCGTAGACCGCATGCGCCGCGAGTTCGGTGTTGAGGCCAACGTTGGCGCGCCGCAAGTGGCTTACCGAGAGTGCATTAAGAAATCGGTCGAGCAGGAAGGCAAGTTCGTCAAGCAATCGGGTGGTCGTGGGCAGTTTGGTCACGTCTGGATCAAGATCGAGCCGAACGTCGCCGGCAAGGGCTACGAGTTTGTCGACGCGATTAAGGGCGGCACGGTGCCGCGCGAGTACATTCCAGCAGTCGACAAGGGCTTGCAAGAATCGGTCAAGAGCGGCGTGCTGGCTGGCTTCCCGGTTGTTGATGTCAAGTTTACACTGTTTGATGGCTCCTACCATGACGTCGACTCGAACGAAAATGCTTTCCGTATGGCCGCGTCGATGGCCTTCAAGGAAGGCATGCGCAAGGCGCAGCCGACTTTGCTTGAGCCGATGATGTCGGTTGAAGTCGAGACGCCGGAAGAATATATGGGCAACATCATGGGCGATCTGTCCGGTCGTCGCGGTGTTGTGCAGGGTATGGACGATATCCCTGGCGGCATCAAGGCGATCAAGGCCGAAGTCCCCTTGGCCGAGATGTTCGGTTATTCGACCACGGTGCGTTCGCTGTCGCAGGGTCGGGCGACCTACTCGATGGAATTCAAACACTATGCAGAGGCGCCAAAGAACGTCGCCGAAGCTGTGATCAACAAGAAGTGATTTTAGGTTTAATGGCTAAGGCAAAATTCGAACGTACGAAGCCGCACGTAAACGTCGGCACGATTGGTCACGTTGACCACGGCAAGACCACCCTGACGGCGGCGATCACGACGATCCTGTCGAAGAAATTTGGTGGCGAGGCCAAGGCTTACGACCAGATTGACGCGGCGCCGGAAGAAAAGGCGCGCGGCATTACCATCAACACCGCCCACGTCGAGTACGAGACAGCCGGTCGCCACTACGCGCACGTTGACTGTCCAGGCCACGCCGACTACATCAAGAACATGATTACTGGTGCGGCCCAGATGGACGGTGCTGTCCTTGTTGTCTCCGCGGCGGACGGCCCCATGCCGCAAACCCGCGAGCACATCCTGCTTGCCCGTCAGGTGGGTGTTCCGTACATCATCGTCTACCTGAACAAATGTGACATGGTGGATGACGAAGAGTTGCTCGAGCTCGTAGAAATGGAAGTTCGCGAACTCCTCTCCAAGTACGAATTCCCCGGCGACGACATTCCGATCATCAAAGGCTCCGCACTCAAGGCTCTTGAAGGCGACACCGGCGATCTGGGCGAGGCCTCCATCATGCGTCTTGCCGACGCACTGGACACCTACATCCCGACCCCAGCTCGTGTTGTTGACAAACCCTTCCTGCTCCCGATTGAAGACGTCTTCTCCATCTCCGGGCGCGGCACCGTCGTTACCGGTCGTGTCGAACGTGGCATCGTCAAGGTTGGCGAAGAAATCGAAATCGTCGGCATCAAGCCCACCGTCAAGACCATCTGTACCGGCGTAGAAATGTTCCGCAAGCTGCTCGACCAGGGTCAGGCTGGGGACAACGTTGGCGTTCTGCTGCGCGGCACCAAGCGCGAAGAAGTCGAGCGTGGCCAAGTGCTGGCCAAGCCGGGTTCGATCAAGCCGCATACCCACTTCACCGGTGAAGTGTATGTCCTGTCGAAGGATGAGGGCGGCCGTCACACCCCGTTCTTCAACAACTACCGTCCGCAGTTCTACTTCCGTACGACGGACGTTACGGGTGCCATCTCTCTGCCGGACGTTACGGGTGCCATCTCTCTGCCGGAAGGTGTTGAAATGGTCATGCCGGGCGACAACATCCAGATGACGGTCAAGCTGATCAACCCGATCGCCATGGAAGAAGGTCTGCGTTTCGCCATTCGTGAAGGTGGTCGTACCGTCGGCGCCGGCGTCGTCGCCAAGATCATCGAGTAGTTTTTAACTTCGGGGTAGGATTATGGTTCTGCCCTATCGCTCTTTGGAAAACAATATGCAAAGCCAGAAAATACGTATCCGTCTTAAAGCTTTTGACTATCGCCTGATCGACCAGTCGGCCCAGGAAATCGTCGAAACAGCCAAGCGAACCGGCGCCGTTGTTCGTGGTCCGGTCCCGCTACCGACACGAATTCAACGTTTCGACGTTCTTCGTTCGCCGCACGTCAACAAGACTTCACGCGATCAGTTTGAAATTCGTACCCATCTGCGCCTGATGGACATCATCGATCCGACCGACAAGACGGTTGATGCGCTGATGAAGCTAGATCTTCCGGCCGGAGTCGACGTAGAAATTAAGTTGCAGTAATAGCACCAAAGCGGCTATAATCGCCGCCTTTCGTGGGGGAGCGTCTTGGACGTTACCCTTTTTGACTTGTAGCGCTCGCCGGCCAATCGTAGCCGGCAAGAGGAGAATAACCATGAGTCTAGGCCTTGTTGGGCGCAAGGTCGGCATGACGCGTATTTTTACTGATGATGGCGTGTCCATCCCGGTAACCGTACTCGATGTGTCGAACAATCGTGTCGCCCAGATCAAAACGCCTGATATCGACGGCTATGCAGCTGTCCAGGTGGCTTTCGGTAAGCGTCGCCCATCTCGCGTCAATAAATCCCTGGCGGGTCACCTCGCCAAGGCCGGCGTCGAAGCGGGTCATGTGTTGAAGGAGTTCCCGGTTTCCGCCGAGGATCTCGCAACCCTCAAACCCGGTGATCAAATCAGTGTGACTATCTTCGCTGTTGGCCAGAAGGTTGATGTGACCGGCCAGACGATCGGTAAGGGGTTTCAGGGTAGTATCAAGCGTCACCACTTCAGTTCGCAACGTGCTTCGCACGGTAACTCGGTTTCGCACAATGCGCCGGGCTCGATTGGTATGAATCAGGATCCGGGTCGCGTTTTTCCAGGCAAGCGCATGGCAGGGCATCTTGGTGATGTCAAGCGTACGCAGCAAAACCTTGAAGTTATCCGTGTTGATGTCGAACGTCAGCTGTTGTTGGTCAAGGGTGCGGTACCCGGCTCCAAGGGGTCGGATCTGGTCGTGCATCCTGCAGTGAAGGCGGGGGCATAATGGAACTCAAGCTAATCAATGAACAAGGCCAGGAAGCTAGCCGTCTGGAAGCGTCAGATGTGCTGTTCGGTCGTGAATACAATGAATCGCTGATTCATCAGGTCGTTGTCGCGTACCAGGCTAATGCGCGCAGTGGGAATCGCGCTCAGAAGGACCGCGAGCAGGTTCATCACACGACGGCCAAGCCGTTCCGCCAAAAGGGTACGGGCCGTGCCCGTGCCGGTATGTCGTCCTCGCCTTTGTGGCGTGGCGGCGGTCGAATCTTCCCGAATTCGCCGGATGAGAACTTCAGCCAGAAGCTGAACAAGAAAATGTATCGTGCCGGTATGGCTTCGATCCTTTCGCAACTCGTTCGCGAAGACCGTCTGGCCGTGGTCGACAGTCTTTCGGTCGAAGCGCCGAAGACCAAACTCTTCGCACAGAAGATCAAGGGCATGGGTTATGACTCGGTGTTGGTTATTACCGATAACCTCGATGAAAACGTCTTCCTTGCTTCGCGTAACCTGCCCAACGTGCTGGTTGTCGATGTCAATGAAGCCGACCCGGTGTCGCTGATCCGCTTCCCGAAGGTGCTGATGACCAAGAGCGCCCTCGCCAAGTTTGAGGAGATTCTGGGATGAACCAACAACGTTTGATGCAAGTGTTGCTTGCGCCGCAGATCTCCGAAAAGGCGACCTACGTAGCTGACAAGAACGAACAAGTGGTCTTTCGCGTTGCGTCTGATGCGACCAAGCCCGAAGTAAAGGCGGCCGTCGAATTGCTGTTCAAGGTTTCTGTTGAGTCTGTGCAGATTACCAATGTCAAAGGCAAGCAAAAGAAGTTCGGGCGCTTCATGGGCAGCCGTAGAAACTGGAAAAAGGCGTATGTCTGTTTGAAGGCCGGCCAGGAAATCAATTTCGTCGATGGGGGGGCTGCTTAATGGCACTCGTCAAAGTTAAACCGACCTCGCCCGGCCGTCGCGCTGTAGTCAAGGTTGTCAATCCCAACCTGCATAAGGGCGCGCCCTTTGCCGCTCTGGTTGAGTCGCAATCGAAGAAGGCCGGACGCAACAACAACGGCCACATCACGACGCGGCATCAAGGCGGCGGGCACAAGCAGCATTACCGCCTGGTAGACTTCAAGCGCAACAAAGACGGCATTCCGGCCAAAGTTGAACGCCTTGAATACGATCCGAACCGTACGGCCAATATCGCCTTGCTCTGCTATGCAGACGGCGAGCGTCGCTACATTATTGCGCCCAAGGGCATGGTTGTTGGTCAGCAGGTGTTTAGTGGTTCCGAGGCGCCGATCAAGTCGGGAAATACGCTTCCGATTCGCAACATCCCAGTGGGTACGACCATTCACTGCGTCGAAATGATTCCGGGGAAGGGTGCCCAAATGGCCCGCTCCGCAGGCACTTCTGCCCAGCTACTGGCGCGTGAGGGCGTGTACGCTCAGGTTCGCTTGCGTTCCGGTGAAATTCGTCGGGTGCACGTTGAGTGCCGCGCAACGATCGGCGAAGTCGGTAACGAAGAGCACAGCCTGCGCTCAATCGGTAAAGCTGGCGCGAATCGCTGGCGTGGTATTCGTCCGACCGTACGCGGTGTGGTGATGAACCCATGCGATCACCCACACGGTGGTGGTGAAGGTAAAACTGCGGCAGGTATGCACCCGGTCAGTCCGTGGGGTACCAAGACCAAGGGTTATCGTACACGCAGCAATAAGCGCACGACCTCGATGATCGTGCAGCGCCGTCACAAACGCTAAGGGATAGAAAACTATGGGACGTTCCGTAAAAAAGGGCCCGTTTGTTGATGCCCATCTGATCAAGAAGATCGGTGCCGTACGTGCAACGAGCGACAAGCGCCCGATCAAGACGTGGTCGCGTCGTTCGACAGTGCTGCCGGATTTCGTTGGTCTGACCATTGCCGTGCATAACGGCAAGCAACACATCCCGGTGTATGTCACTGAAAACATGGTCGGCCACAAGCTCGGCGAGTTTTCTCTGACCCGCACCTTCAAGGGTCATACCGCCGGCAAGAAGGCGAAGAAGTAAAGGAATGGATATGGAAACTCGTGCTATTTTGCGCGGCGTTCGGCTGTCAGACCAAAAGGGTCGATTGGTAGCCGACCAGATCCGCGGTTTGCCAGTCGATAAGGCGCTCAGCATCCTGACGTTCAGCCCGAAAAAAGGGGCGGAAATAATCAAGAAGGTGCTTGAGTCAGCGATTGCCAATGCTGAACATAACGATGGGGCTGATATCGACGAACTGAAGGTGAAAACCATCTTTGTCGAAAAGGGCATGGTGCTCAAGCGCTTTACCGCTCGTGCGAAGGGACGTGGTAATCGGATCGTCAAGCCGACCTGCCACATCTTCCTGACCGTCGGAAACTGAGGAATAACAATGGGACAGAAGATTCATCCGACTGGTTTTCGCCTGGCTGTCACCCGTGACTGGTCTTCGC
>JAIFNM010000004.1 GCA_020047725.1 Betaproteobacteria bacterium | reverse complement strand
CACCGTCACCACCGATGGTCATCACCGTCGGCATGTAGCCAAGTTCCTGCTTGGTGAATTGCTCCCACGACAGGTAACGAAGCTGCTGATCATGAGTCTCAGGAACGTAGGCGTCTTCCAGTTCAAGGCGAGCAAGGCGCAGCGCACGCACATCGGAGACGGTCTGCGCCGAGATCCCTTCGAAGATACCCTTGGCCAACGGCTGGGCGTCCTGAAACAGGCTGTTGACCCACGGATCGTTATAGGCGTTGAACGGGAAGGTCGAGGCGTAAACGCTGCTGCAACCCGTAGAGTTGGCGATCACGGCACCCGACGGGCCATTGCCGGTCGGGCCACTTTCGTACAGGTAAAGCCGCTTTTCCAGCGTGGCGATGAGGGTGCCGATACGCTTGCTGCGTTCGCTTTCTTTCTTCGTCAGCGAAGCCTGCTTGCTGGTCAGGGCAGCGATCAGGCTTTCCAGATCCGTGATGTGGTCCTGACGGCGCTTGTCGGTGATGGCGTGGTTGGTGGCCATGACCAGACGGATGGCGGTGACTTCGCCACAGCCACGGCAACCGCCATGACCGCCGGTGGTCGAGTAGTAGTTGGAGCGATCAAGCAGCAGGCGCTTGATTTCGCCGCCGGCCTCGATCGAACCGTCAACAAAGCGCGCCGGCGTGTTCGGCGTACGGCTCATGAAATTGAAACGACTCTGCAGACGACTTAGCAGAGGAGCATCCTGTTCCTGAGGCGTCAAGGCGCTGGGGCCGCAGACATCGATACATTCCAGACAACCGGTGCACTTCCACGGGTCGATATTGACGCCGAACAGACCGCCGGTACCGGCCGTAGCCTTTTCCATGGCGTCAAAGAACGGCCGCGTCTTGGCAACCGGATAGTTCGACAGAAGATCGACCAGCTTGGTGAAGTTGCTGAGCAGGGTGGCCTGCTTGGTCGGGAGTTTCCCGGCGGCTTCGGCAACGATCTCGTGGAAAGCGCGCGGCGTCTTGCTTTGGCGATACGACTCGCGAATCGTCTCGGAAACGGCATAAACCTGCGCACGCATGGCTTCACGTTGGGCTTCGGTAATGTCGAGTTCGCGGATTCCGGTCAGTAGAAGATCGTGGATATCATGCACGGTGTTCGGAATGGCGGCATCCGGACAGACCAGCGCGCACTCCATACAACCCGTACACAAATCCGGATTGAAGATCGGCACGGCGCGGCGGAACAGGCCCTTGTCCTTCGAGCCGGCGGTACCGGCCGGCATGAACAGGCCGGTGCCTGGCAATACGGGAGCTTCGGCGATCGTGCCTTCACGGAAAGGCTTGGCGATCATGTCGTCGAAGTATTCGCGGTCAAACAGCCCGCCACATCCGGACGATCCAGAGGACTGGCACATCGAAGCAGATAACGAAACGTTGTGCAATGCAATCGGTGCCGGACGAGCGTCGATCTTGATGTAGGCAGCGCTTGCGTAATCGACCCTGCAGGTCGCCTCGACGCCCTCGCGGATGACGGCCATGTTGCCTTCGACCACGGCACCACCCTTGCTGCCGAATTTCTTGGCGATCTGCTTGCGGATTTTTTCCAGCATCTCGCTGGCATGTGCGCCCGCTGTCACTTGTGGAACATGCCCGGCGACCGCTCCGATGAAGGCGATGCCCATCATGCGCGTGGCCAGTTCCGGCGTCGGGGCGTTGCGCTTGGCAACGGCAAAGGCATCAATGATAAAGAAGTTGATCTTCTTTTCGCGGATGGTCTTGCGCGCCTGCGGCGGAAGTTCTTGCCAGACCTCTTCGGGCGTGGCGTTGGACTGCATGATGAAGGTACCGCCCTCAACCAGGCCGCGCAGCGGATTGGTATGGCTGAACGCACGGTGATCCGGGGAGATGACGACCTCGACATCCTCCAACTCGGCGTTGGTAATCTTGATCTGTTCCGGACTCAGGGTGATGTAGAAGTTGGTCGGCGCGCCGCTCTTCTCGGAACCGTATTTCGGCGCCGACTTCGAGTGCATTTCGAGTACGCCGGCCAAAATATCGGTCAGCAGTTTACCTGAGGCAATGGTGCCATAGCCGCCGACCGAGTGGAAACGCACGCGGAAGGCCGAATCCGGCAGCAGCCGCGGATTATCGCCAGTTTCCAGCGCCATCAGCACGGTTTCCGGGTAGGCCGCTTTGAGGCGTTTCTGCAGTTCGGCTACGCGCGGACTCGGGTTCTTGGAGAAGAACTGCGAACCAAGATAAATCAGCGGCGCACTGTTACCGTCTTCCATGTTCTTGAAGGCAGCAATCAGGTGACGCGGCTGCAGGTCATGACCGCCGAGACCGAAGATCGCGGTCGTCAGTTTCGGCATGCTCTTGATTGCAGGCACATCCGGGTGACGCAACTGCTCGGCGTTTTCACGGCCTTTGAACAGCGCCTGGGTAACCAGCGTGGTCAGTGCGGTCTGGTCGGAACGTTCGAGAACGGTGATCGCTTTCTTGCCCTTGAGAGCTGCAACGACTTCGGCATCCGGGAAGGGTTGCAGCATCTTGATCGAGACGACGCCGACCTTCTTGCCCTTGCTGCGCAGATAGGTGACAACGGCTTCCGCATCGTCGGTTACCGAACCGAGGCCGACCATTACGGTGTCGGCGTCGTCGCACATGAAGGTATGCACTGGTGAATAGTTGCGGCCGGTCAGTGTCGAGTATTCGGACATGGCCTGACGGACCAGTGCCGGAACTGCGCTGACGAAGTGCGTACGGTGGTCGGCCGAGCCGGCCTGGAAGTCAGGCTGATTCTGCACCGGGCCGGTGAGGCCGGGATTGTTCACATCGACCTGCGCCGGAACCAGCTGGCGAGTGCCTTTCTCGAACGAGTTGAGCCACTGACGCTTCCACTGGCTGTGCAATTCTTCGGGCAGCCAGCCAAGCGTCTTGGCAATCAGTTTGCCGTCGTTGTCCTTCTCGACCTTGGCGGCGTTGGAGTCGAGATGCTTTTTAAGGGCGGCCAGATTAGGTTCAGTGATATCGGCCGAGTGACGCGACAGGTACTGATTCAACTGAAATACACGGCCCTTGGAACCAAACAACATTTCCTGTGCCAGAGTCGGTGCCATGATACGACCGGCGGGATCACCGAGGTACTCGCGCAACAGCTCGGGTTCGGGCATCAACGCTTCACTCATCATGTGGCTGGTCGAGAAGCCGTCCATGGCGTTGGCCACGGGGATCAGCGAGAGTGAGGAGGCGCGATAGGAGATCGCGGCCAAGTCAGCCGCTTCCTGCGGGTTGCTGCCGAACAGAATGGTGTAGCCCGAGGACAACAGGGCATAGACGTCGTCGTGGCCAGCCATGACGTTGAGCGAGTGCTTGGACACGACGCGCGCCGCGACCTGCAGTACAAAGCCGCCAACCTTCTTGCCGACGGTTACATAGTGAGATTCAAGCGCGTACAGGATGCCCTGGCTTGATGAGGCGTTCGAGATGAACTGGCCGCCGGTCAACTGCGCGCCGAGCGCACCACTCTGTGCCGAATGTTCGCCTTCAGGTTCAAAGAAAAATGGGTGCTTGCCCCAGACATTGACGCCACCTTCCGCACGGAAGGCTTCATAAATCTCGGCGATCTCGGTGGACGGAGTGATCGGATAACCGATGACGCCGCCGCAGACATTGCTCATGACATGAGCCACTGCGCCATTGCCGTGAATGACTTGTGGGAGACCAGGATATTTCGCTTGTTTAGATTTCATGGTGACTTGTCCGAAGGAAGGATAGGAAATTCAACCGCAAGACCACAGGTGCGCCGGTTCGACCTGACTAAAACCTGGAAAGGGTCACGTTTGACATTCGCACTTAAGCACGGCATTGGAAAGCCTCTTGGCCAGCGTTGCCATTCTCTGGCCATCTCGACCATGAGTACGTAAGTCAAACATAATCTCTCCGCCAAACACGTTCTCGGAAGCCACCTGATTGCGTCACTTTTAGTGCCGTGACGGAACAACGATTTGCCTCCCCGGAACAAACTATTCTACAACTTTCATTGCACGGAATGAGATGAAGTTTCAAAATACCCATGCTGGAAATACGGACGTTTGATTTGGCGCAAAATTTGGGCAAGAAAAAGCCCTGCGGCGCGCGCTAAAAGGCACACACCACAGGGCTTAGCCAAGTTCGGAGACGACGGCTATACGACTTCGAGGTGACCAATACCCGAGTTCAAATCCCGGTCTTTAGACTCCTTGCTGTGCAGTTTGATCTGCAGGCGCAGGTCGTTGATCGAGTCTGCATTGCGCAAGGCATCTTCGTAGGTAATTCGACCATTCTCGAAGTGATCGAAAAGCGCCTGATCGAAGGTCTGCATGCCGAGTTCTCTCGATTTCTTCATGATTTCCTTGATCTCGTGCACCTCACCCTTGAAGATGAGGTCGGAAATCAACGGCGAGTTGAGCATGATTTCAATCGCCGCCACGCGGCCCTTGCCGTCTTTCTTGGCTAGCAGGCGCTGAGACACGAGCGCACGCAGATTGAGCGAAAGGTCCATAAGCAACTGGTGACGGCGCTCTTCCGGGAAGAAGTTGATGATGCGGTCGATAGCCTGGTTGGTGCTATTGGCGTGCAGGGTGGCCAGACAAAGGTGACCGGTCTCGGCAAAGGCAATGGCGTGATCCATCGTGTCTCGGTCACGAATTTCACCCATCAGGATGACGTCGGGCGCTTGGCGCAGCGTATTTTTCAGCGCCGCTTCCCAGGAATCGGTATCGACACCGATTTCGCGCTGCGTGACGATGCATCCCTTGTGTTCGTGGATGAACTCGATCGGGTCTTCAACCGTGATGATGTGGCCGTGGCTATTCTTGTTGCGATGATCGACCAGCGCCGCCAGCGAGGTCGTTTTCCCGGTGCCGGTACCACCGACAAAGATGACCAGGCCGCGCTTGGTCATGGCGATATCTTTCAGCACGGTCGGCAGACCGAGTTCTTCAAGCGTCGGTATTTCCAGCTTGATCGTCCGGCAGACAACGGCGACCCGCCCTTGTTGAATCAGCGCATTGACGCGAAAACGGCCAATGCCCGAAGGCGAGATGGCGAAATTGCATTCCTTGGTCGCTTCGAACTCGGCCGCTTGCCGGTCGTTCATGATTGAACGCGCCAGATCGGCCGTGTGCTGCGGCGTCAGAAGCTGGTTGGAAACCGGCGTGATCTTGCCGTCGACCTTGATCGCCGGCGGGAAGTTGGCCGTAATGAAGAGGTCGGAGCCATTCTTCTGCGACATCAGGCGCAGAAGGTCGTGCATGAATTTTAGAGCCTGATCACGTTCCATGATTTTCCTTTATCCCTGTTGCTTTATGCGCCTGGAAAAGCGTCCTTGTTGGCGGCCTTGCCGCGAGCTTCGGCGGCGGAAACGACATTCCGGCGCACGAGTTCTAGAAGATTCTGATCAAGCGTCTGCATGCCGAGCTGGGCACCCGTCTGGATCGCCGAATACATCTGCGCCACCTTGTTTTCCCGGATCAGGTTACGGATCGCCGGCGTGCCGATCATGATTTCGTGTGCCGCCGTTCGCCCGGTCCCATCCTTGGTCTTGAGCAGGGTTTGCGAGATGACTGCGCGCAATGACTCGGAAAGCATTGAGCGAACCATATCCTTCTCAGCGGCTGGAAAAACGTCAACAACACGGTCAATCGTTTTTGCAGCACTTGAGGTGTGCAGGGTACCGAAGACAAGGTGACCGGTTTCGGCGCCGGTCAGCGCCAGACGGATGGTTTCCAGGTCACGCATTTCGCCGACCAGGATGACGTCCGGATCTTCGCGCAGTGCCGAACGCAGTGCGTTGGCAAACGACAGGGTGTGCGGGCCAACCTCGCGCTGGTTGATCAGACACTTCTTCGACTCATGCACGAATTCGATCGGGTCTTCAACGGTGAGGATGTGCGCGTGCTCGTTCTCGTTGATGTGGTTGACCATCGCTGCCAGCGTCGTCGATTTGCCGGAACCTGTCGGCCCGGTGACCAGTACGATACCGCGCGGATATTCTGAAATGTCCTTGAAAATCTTCGGACAGCCCAGATCTTCAAGAGACAGGATCTTCGAGGGAATCGTGCGGAAGACGGCTGCCGCTCCCCGGTTCTGATTGAAGGCATTGACGCG
>JAIFNM010000184.1 GCA_020047725.1 Betaproteobacteria bacterium | reverse complement strand
GCGCTTCGGCGGCCAGGTCGGGATCATCGCCAAGTTGCGTGACAACGGCGACTTCAAGCGTATAAGCAAACAGGTCACGCAGTTCAGGCAGTATCTCGCTGGCCCGGCTGATTGGAGCGCTTGGCGTCGCGGTCGTGGTTGCTAGCGGGGGCGGTGTATCTGACGGTGTCTGGTCTGTGGTTTCGGCCAACGCGATATCATCCGGCAAGGCCTCATTGAGGGCCCAGGATTTGGTCAGGCTCTGCAACCGGCTGTAGAGCAGTTCGCTGTTTTTGGAGCCGCCCGCCAGGACGCGATCCAGGGATTCTCGCTTGCGAGCTGGTGTCAGGCCGCTCTGTTTGATCTCCCATTGTCGCATCAGCTCAGCGATCAGTTCGCCCCATCCGAGTTCAGATTCGGCACTATGCTCCTTGATGAAATCAACGAGCACCTTGCGGTAGTCCTCAAAGCTACTAGCCTTGAGCGCTTGATCAAGCTGGCGCGACAGCCCTTGCTGCGGTCGGGTTTCCTTCGGCAGCGATTGCAGCAGCAATTTGAGCTCACGTTCGGGGAAAGTGTCTCCCGCCTTGTCCGTTATACCGGCGATTTCGTTGTAAATGGCGCGGTAGTTATCCGGTGAAGGCGCCATCCGTCGGGACATCAGCTGTTTCAGCGTTTCGCGAGCGATTTCCGAGGGGTTCGTGAGCGTTGCCATAGTCTTCTGCCATTTAAGTTGCGTTTGTTCGAAACAGGAATTTGTCTGCCTGGATGTCGTCGCCTTCAGCTTCGGCTATAATGCGCGCCTCAGGTCTGCCCCCGTAGCATGAAGGTCGTGCAGTTGATTTGTAATCATCAGGTCGTGGTTCGATTCCGCGCGGGGGCACCAGTAAAATCAATGAGTTAGGCCATTCTTCGGAATGGCCTTTTTGCTTTTTGGCTTTCATGTATCCGCATTGCTGCCGTCCTGCTTTGGTTCCACATCAAATGGTCAGGATCAGAAATGATGATAACCGCTGTTTGATTGTCTGGAAACTCATATTGCCAGTGGACACGGATCGGCAGGCTCACCTCCGTAATTCCCGCTGATTTTTGCAGAAACTACGGATATCCAACTCGCGCTGATTTTGCGAAGATTACGGCTGTTCAAGCGGTTTCCGTTTTCTGGCGTTCTTCATCGGGGATTTTGATGCGTACTCTTTCAGTCCTTTTGGCAGTTGCGTCCTCATTTTTCTTGCCTGCGTTGGCCGCAGATGAGAGTGTGCTCAATAGTCCGCTCGAACGGATCAAGGCCAGCAAGACGGTGCGCGTCTGTATCTGGCCCGACTACTACAGTATTACGTATCGCAACCCGAAGACGCAGCAGCTTTCCGGTGTCGACATCGATATGGCCTACGAACTCGGAAAGGACCTTGGAGTGACTGTGCGGTTTGTTGACAGTTCGTTTGCCAAACTGATTGATGATGTGACTCAGGATCGCTGTGATATCGCCATGTTCGCTGTTGGAATCACGCCGCAGCGGGCTGAAAAATTGCGCTTTACGCGCCCGCACCTGGCTAGCGACATCTATGCGGTAACAACCAAGAGCAATCGCCGCATCAAGGACTGGAGCGACATCGACAAACCTGGCTCAGTGGTGGCCGTGGCCAAGGGGACACTCCATGAGCCGGTGATGCGCGAGCGGCTGAAAGCCGCACAGTTGCTTGTTCTAGACACGCCTTTCGCGCGGGAGCAGGAAGTGCAGTCTGGGCGTGCCGACGTGTTCATGACGGACTATCCTTACAGTCAGCGCTTTCTGACAAACGCCGACTGGGCTCGTCTTGTTTCTCCTCCCAGTACCTTTCACATTACGCCCTATGCTTATGCGGTCAAACCGGGCGATGATCGATGGTATGCACGCGTTGAGCTATTCGTGAGCGAGATCAAGCGCGATGGTCGCCTGGTTGAAGCCGCCAGGCGCTACAAGCTTGATCCCATTGTGGCTCAATGAAGCTTTACGCGCAGCAATTGCGAAAGACGTTTGTTGCCGCGTTGCTTGTTTTTGTCGGCAGCATGCTCGCCATTACGGCGTATTCGCTTTGGCGTTTGCGTGCCGAAGCAGTTTCCGGCGGACTGGATGTCTCGGCCATGCATTCGCGGGGGATCGAAAACCTGGTCACACAGACATTGCACGTCATCGAGTTAGTTACCGCTAACACAATGGTGCAAAGCGCCGGGGCGACTGGTTTGCAGGGCATTGCAGCGACCTTTGATCCGGTGCTGAGCCGGGCACCATTCTTGCGCTCAATATCAGTGCTCGATGAAGCTGGTCACATTGTTGCAAGTTCGAATCCGGCTAATGTCGGCCTTAAAGTCTCGACAGAAGATTTTCTTCCTACGCCGGGTGGCGTTGCGGAAATCTTGCGTATCGGCAAACCCTGGAGCGGGCGCGATTTTTCGGATGGCCGGCCGGCTTCGCCTCAGTTGCCATTCGATGCGGATGCGCCGAACTTTATTCCTGTGGCACAGAGGTTGGTTTTTGACCAGCATTCGACCACTTTTTTGGTCGCACTGAATCCGGATTACTTCATTAACCACATCACGCAACAGCTTGGCACCGAGGGCGCTTCGGTGGATGTGTTGCGCTATGACGGTACGCTGCTGATGTCGACAGATAGCATTCGGACCCCGGGGGTTGTTTATGACTACATCACACGCGATCTGCGATTGTCCGAGGTCGAGTTTGGAAAATACGAGGAGGATTCGGGGGGTAATCAGGCGTTGCTGACTGCTTTTCGCGCTTCGCGACTGTATCCATTGGTCGTGGTTACCCGCATCAACCGCGATTACGCACTTCGGCACTGGCAGGCCGAGGCAAAAACCCTCTTCAGTATTGTGATTACGGTACTGCTCGCTATTGCGATGCTCACTTTTGCATTCTATCGGCGACAGATGTTGTTGGCAGCGCAGCGCATGGAATCACAACGGCTTCAACGGATCAATGCCACCGTTTTTGATTCCAGCGCGGTGGCCATCCTCATTACTGACCTGAGTGCCAATATCATTTCGATCAACCCGGCCTATACGCGCGTCACAGACTTTCATCCTGATGAGGTGATCGGCCATCATTTGTATGAACTGCTTACTGCCGAAGGGACGGTCAAGTTTACGGAGGCCATGCTCAAGGAACAGGCAGCCGGGCTGGATGACGGTGCGCAGTCCGTCTCCATCGAGGTCCAACAACGCTGTAAAGATGGAAGCTTGATCTGGACGGAGATTCATTCCACGCCGGAACGCGATGCGGCCGGTGCAATCACCGGATACCACCGGATTTGCAGAAATGTTACCGGGCGCAAGCAGATGGAAGATCAGATTCGCCAATTGGCTTTTTATGACCCGCTCACCAAGCTGCCTAATCGGCGCCTGCTCGATGATCGATTGAATCAGGCAATGGCAGCAAGCAAGCGCAATAAATGCTATACCGCGTTGATGTTCCTTGATCTGGATAATTTCAAGCCATTGAATGATCAGCACGGTCATGTCGTCGGTGACTTGTTGCTAGTCGAGGCGGCTGAACGCTTGAGAAGCTGTGTCCGTGAAATGGATACCGTGGCGCGCTTTGGTGGTGATGAGTTCGTGGTGGTTCTAAGTGCTTTGAGCCCGGACAGGGCCGAATCAATATCCCAGGCCGCGAGTATTGCCAACAAAATACGTACTTCGCTTGCCGCGCCCTATCGTTTGATCAGCCGGCAAGACGGAGCTGGCGATGCTGTGGTTGAGCATTGCTGTACAAGTAGTATTGGCGTCGTTGTATTTTCTGATTATCAGGCAAGCCCGGACGAGGTCCTCAGGTGGGCGGATGCGGCTATGTATGAGGCCAAAGACTCCGGGCGAAATGCGATCAGGTTCTATGGTTCGGCATCGTTTGCCTCCGAAGAAGAGCGGGACGTTCCAGGTTAGCCGCCAACTCACTATACAAAGAGCATTCTTGGTCGTTGCGACCAACTTTTGGCAGCGCTCTGGATGATCTCGAGCGTCAGATCAAGGAATTCGATTTTAAGGCAGCACACGGTTCCTTATTGTTGCTGACAGAGTTGATATGAATCAGGGGCGGCAAACCGGCCAGCGACTGGGGGGTATATTATTGCCAGGTTGGGTGTCTTGCAGTGTCGTGTCTGGCTCTAGGGCCGCGGAGAAAGCCAGTTATGTTGAATGTAACGGATCATAGTCGTGACAGTGCTGGGATGAGGTATATCTATCCCGTTGTCTCACGACGGGCGGGTGGTGTTTCGGTGGGCATCAATCTTAATGTAAATAACGCCTGTAACTGGGCGTGTGTGTATTGCCAGGTTCCGCATCTGACGCGAGGAGGGCCGCCGCCTGTTGATCTGGAACTGCTTGCAGATGAGTTGCGGCGTTTTTTGACCCAAGTCATTTCAGGTGACTTTCTCATCGAGAATGCTCCGCCAGAAGCGCGACGTCTGGTGGACGTGGCTTTTTCCGGGAACGGCGAGCCGACCAGTGCGCCGGAGTTTGCTGAAGCAGTTGAGTGCGTCGTCGGGCAGGTAATGCAGGAATTCGGCTTGCTGGATAGCGTCAAGTTGCGCTTGATCACTAATGGCAGTTTCATGCATCGGCCGGAAGTTCGTCGGGGTATTGGCTGTATTGGTGCGTTGAACGGAGAAGTTTGGTTCAAGCTCGATCAAGCTACCGCAGCCGGCATAGAACGAATCAACAGCATCCGCATCGCGCCGAAGAAAGTCAGGGATTCTCTTTTGCTGTGCGCAGAATTGGCGCCAACCTGGCTACAAACCTGTTATTTTTTGATCGATGGCAATGAAACCAGTGAGGCTGATCAGTCGGCCTATCTTGAACTCGTTGAATCGATCAAGGGAAAGATAAAGGGCGTGCACCTTTACGGTTTGGCACGCCCCTCATTACAGCCGGATGCAGCAAGATTATCGAACCTGACACATGAACGCTTTCAGCGATTCGCGGGTAGCATTTCATCGTTGGGAATCGAGGTTGTTGCCAACCCCTGATGCGTCAAATGATCAGGCTGCTTTTTTCTTGGCTTTTGCTGATTTTTTCAGTGTTTTGTAGAGTTCCGATTCTTCACTCTTCAGGTACTCAACGATGTCCATGTCTTCGCGCTTGATGCGTTGTATATCGATTTGCTCAATGTGAACGAGACGAAGTAGCTCACGAACTGGGCGAGGCATATTGCGGCCGCTCTCGTAACGTGAACCGCCACTTTGGGTGACGCCAATTTTTGACCAGAACTGTTGCTGATTCAAACCAAGCTTGCGACGAATTTCACGGGGTTCGGTCTTGTCGACGGTTTTTGTGCTGCTCATGTTGATGATCCTTTCATTCAGCTAGCGTGACTCAGAGAAGTCGAGGTTCTTTGACCCCGGCCGATGTTCTTGCGCATATGACTTTCGTTATAGCGATCCTAGTATAGAACAACCACATACGGAATTGCAAGTAGCATTGTAAAAGACCATCCGACTGTCTTTGTCTCAAGTCTCGAAGTAGGAAATTACCCTTACGTTTCAAGTCAACATTGAGGTAAAATCGAATTTTTCGTGACCTGCATTGGATTGTGAATGGCTCTGATAGTTCAGAAATTCGGCGGCACGTCGGTAGCTTCGACTGACCGTATTAAAAATGTGGCTAAACGGGTCGCCCGCTGGAAAGCTCAGGGGCATGACATCATCGTGGTTCCTTCAGCGATGTCAGGTGAAACCAACCGTCTAATTGCCTTGGCCAAAGACATTTCGGCTTCTCCTGATCCCCGGGAACTCGACGTTATTGCCTCGACCGGTGAACAAGTAACCATTGGATTGCTGGCTATGGCCATGCATGAAGAAGGCCTCAAGGCGAAAAGTTATACCGGCCCTCAGGTGCGCGTGCTTACCGATAGTACTTTCACCAAGGCGCGCATTTTGCAAATTGACGATGAAAGAATCCGCAAGGATCTGGCCGAAGGCTATGTTGTTGTTGTCGCTGGATTTCAGGGCGCCGACGAGGATGGCAACATCACGACGCTTGGTCGTGGCGGTTCGGATACCTCTGCCGTGGCGTTGGCGGCGGCCTTGCGGGCTGACGAATGCCAGATTTATACGGATGTAGACGGAGTCTATACCACCGACCCTCGCGTGGTGCCAGAAGCACGCAAACTCGATACTATTACTTTTGAGGAAATGCTGGAAATGGCCAGCCTAGGCTCAAAGGTTCTGCAGATTCGCTCCGTCGAGTTCGCCGGAAAATATAAAGTCAAACTGCGTGTGCTCTCCAGCTTTCAGGACGAAGGCGAAGGCACACTGATCACTGTTGAGGAAGACAAGAAAATGGAACAACCGATCATCTCCGGAATCGCCTTCAATCGCGACGAAGCCAAACTCACCTTGCTCGGTGTTCCCGATCTGCCTGGTATTGCCTACAAGATACTGGGGCCAATCGCCGAGACTAATATTGATGTTGACATGATTATTCAGAACGTCAGCCATGATGGTGCTACCGATTTCTCGTTTACGGTCAATCGCGGTGATTACGGCAAAGCGGAAGCAATGCTTAAGGAAATCGGGACTAACTTGAAGGCCCGTGGTGTTGTTGGCGACAACAAGATTTGCAAGGTTTCCGCCGTTGGCGTTGGCATGCGTTCCCATCCGGGAGTAGCCAGCAAGATGTTCAGCGCGTTGGGAGCAGAGGGAATCAACATCCAGATGATCTCCACCTCAGAAATAAAGATTTCAGTCGTCATCGAGGAAAAGTATCTCGAGTTAGCCGTTCGTGTGCTGCACAAAGCATTCGGACTTGAAAAAGCTGAATAACCATATTTTTTGGTTTGACCAAGTGCGGTGAAAAGGCTATCATCGCGCCCTTCCGGAGACGTGGCCGAGAGGTCGAAGGCACTCCCCTGCTAAGGGAGCATTCGGGCACAAACCTGAATCGAGGG
>JAIFNM010000118.1 GCA_020047725.1 Betaproteobacteria bacterium | reverse complement strand
ATCTCACCCCATATTCAAGCAGGTTGTCCGCACTTACAGCCGGATCAATGGCCAGTATTCCATCGACGATCTTCTGCTTGAGCATACTGAAAAAAGCGTCTTCCCGCTCCCTGATACCATGAGTCTCGCAGAGGAGAAGATTGTAATCGTGCGCATAGACCACCTTGTTGATGCCATGCACGATTTCGGCATGAAACGGATTGGAAATGTTGGGCACCAACGCCAGTAGAAGTCTGCTCTTTGCAGAGCGCAGGCTGCGTGCTACCACGTTGGGATGGTAGTCAAGTTCGTCTATTACTTTCTGGACATGCCTTTTAGTACTTTCGGTCACCAATGGACTATCGTTAAGTACCCGCGAAATAGTTGCCACGGAAACCCCGGCAATTTTGGCAACTTGACTGATGGTCAGCACTTTGATCCTCACACTTTATTTGTAATCGGTTACATCATTACTCAGACTGGTCCAGCTGTCGAGTGCACAGAGTCATTTTTTGACGGATTTTTGGATAAGACACGAACAAGCTTTCAACCATGGCATTCGAATGGCACGTTACGGTTGATTGTTGCCCCGAGCGGATCGGGGCTTTTGACCGGAATCGAGCCCCTACCCCTATTCGAACTCAGCTTTCTCCGCAAGACAGGCGTCGAGCATTCGCTCGCATTCCATCATCAAGGATTCTCCAATCTCGGAGTGATAGTTCGAATCGAGCGATTCCATCATTTCATGCGCAGTATATAGACCGGCCTCTCGAGAGAGTGGGTCTGCGATCTCCCTCGCCAGTTGATCGCTCAACGCCGATAGTTGCTTTCTTTCCTTGAGAGGGAGATTGCGTTTGCCACGCGCCAACCAGTCTGCAGCCAGACTGCCACCTTGTGAATCAGTCAGCCATTGGCCATGCTCGTAGTAGATCGTCAAGCGCTCAGCGACAAGCGCGAAGATCAATGCTATGCGAATTCCTCGATCAGTCACCGGTACAGGCAACTCCCTTTCCCGAAACGTTGCCTGATAGCCTGGATTAGTCATGAGTACCCTTGTCAACCAGTGAGCGAGCGTGTTGCAAGTACAACTGCTCAACTTTTTCACGCGCCCACGGCGTTCGGCGCAAAAATTTCAAACTGGATTTGATGCTTGGGTCGTACGTGAAGCAGCGCACAGGGACAGCAACCGCCATGGCTCCCCAGCCCAGGCTTTCGGATAACTGGGTGACTATGGTCTCGAGAGTCATGCCGTAAAGACTGGGGCGAAGTATTGGTTTCATGAATCCATTTTACAGGGTGGTAAAAAACCGTGTCTGTCGAGCATCACCCCACTCCTCAAGAAACTTGCCGACGTACTCTTCCATGAATTGATGCCGCGCCTCGGCAAGAGATCGGCCACAGGAGGTGTTCATCCGCTCTTTCAGAAGAAACAGCTTTTCGTAGAAATGGTTGAGGCTGGTGCCTCTTGCCGCTTTGTAGGCTTCCGCCGTTCCATGAAGCACGGGCGGAACATCCGGGTCATGGATCAGGCGACCTGCATGTCCGCCGTACGCGAAGCAACGCGCGATACCGATGGCCCCGATCGCGTCCAGTCGATCGGCATCCTGGACACATTGACCTTCGAGGGTACGCATTTCAGTGATTACGCCCGCGCCTTTATACGAGATGGTCGCCACAATTTCCACGACCGGTGCGATAACGTCTGCCGAGGCACCTTCCTGGATGAGTAGGCGCTCGGCTTCGTGCGCGCCGACTGATTCGTCCCCGTCGTGAAACTTCCCGTCGGCAATATCGTGTACCAGAGCACCCAATTCGACGATTTGCAGATGGGCCCCCTCCTGGACGGCGATCTGGTGAGCCAGCGTCCAGACACGATGGATGTGGTGCCAGTCGTGCCCGGAACTTTCGGACAAAAACCGATCCCTGATGCTACCTGCCACACGTTCAACGAGATCCAACGGATAGTCCTTTGAAGTCATTTTTCTGGCTTTTGATTGCAGTGTGCGCCTGACGCTTACTTCAAGTCATTTTCAAAATACGGCAGAAGTGCCGTTGCGGCCTCGATTCGATGATCCGCACTTACGGACGAATCATTCATGACCGCCAGCAGAAAGCTTTTCGGATCGGCGAAATTACTACCAACGTTCAGTGTTGATTGAATGGACGCAACATGGCTGCCAAATTCCTGCGGTCTCGCTGCGGCCAATTCGGGTGGTTTGGTCAAGGCTTCACTCGGTGTTTTCAAGGTATTCAGCGCTCGTTGTAGAGCATTCGCCTTTATACTCTTGAGTCCGGCCAACAGATCCGCCTGCCGATCCATCGTAGGCGCCATACCCAGTCCCGGCTCATCGACAAACATGCGTCCCATACCTGGGTCGATGAAGGCCGACCATTTCCCGGTTGTCTCATTAAGTGCGGGCGGAAGCTTCAATAAGCTTGGCTCAGCCGACAGCGACGCATCAACATCTGGCCAGAATTTGAGATGAGCTGGACGAACTTCGTGCAAATAGGTGTGGTGCAGCGCACTCAAGAATAGCTGAGCCCGCTCTGCGGGAACAGCCTCAGTGAACGAGAACCAAAGCCGATACCCCTCGCTCCCGGAAACCGAAACGGCAGGAGCCGGCAGTTCCAGGTCCTCTTGAACCGCCTGATAAAGTGTTGCTGCATGTTCCCAATCAGCGGCCCGTTCGAAGCCGACCACCATGGCCCGCAACATACCGCCCTGGCCAACGAGCTTGAGTGTCACCGTCGCGTCGCTCGCATCAAGATTCTGGAACGGCTGCTCAGGGAGAAAGTAGAGCCGTCGTAATTCTGCAATGAGTCTGTTCATGAGTTACCAAAGATAAACGCCATCCGTGTCCCACTGAAACGGATAAGTACCCAAGCGTAACGGCTGAGCAAGTTTGGAGCAAATCCATTTGCTTCCGAAACGTCAGTACAAGCTGGCAAAATACCGACCATGCGCCCTTTCCAATGGGTACACATCAACCTGAATGAGCCGACATGAGTAATCCTGACCACGTGCCCCCGCTGCAAAACAAACTCGCTCTCTTGCTTTGGGCGTCAACGCCGGACCGACCTGAGTTGTGCAGCATGCCTTTTGTCTATGCGGCCGTTGCTGCGGCGATGGACTGCGAAGTCGAAATCCATTTCACCGGCCCGTCTGTTCGCCTTCTAGTCGCGGGCGTCGCCGCCAATCTTCACTCGGAGCCGAAAAATACCCGATCGGTTTACAGCTTCATGCAAGAAGCCACCGAACACGGGGCGCGTTTCCTGGGTTGCAGCATGGCGCTCCGCGAATACCTTGGCGATGACGATACGAAAATTGCGGAGTTTTCCGGTACGGCCGGGGCCGCAACGTTTATCATGCGCAATCTAGACTCGGAATGGCGGGTCATGGTTTTTTAAGCATCACCACGTACGGAATTGCGGTCTGAGCACCGCTTGAAGCACCTGACGGCATCGACTCGATGCCCCTTTAAGCCACGGCGGCTTCCGCACCGTGGCGGCTGAAGTTGGTAGCCCGGCTGCCCGCTTTTATCGGGAGTAGTGCAATGCCCCTTTCTTCCCTGCCCTCGCACGGCAGCGAGGCGATGCCTGTTGGCGCGCCGATCCATCACGCCGGGTGGGACGCAGGCGACCTCGCCTGTGGCGAACTCGTCCTCGAACTGCGCTTGCGCATGCGAAGTCTCAACGCTGGCCAGACCTTGCGCCTGAGCGCGCTCGACCCCGGTGCCCCGGCCGACATCCCTGCCTGGTGTCGCATGACTCGCCACCACCTGGTTTTCATCGATCCTGTTGCACATCTTTACTTCATCCAACGCCCATAGAACGGGAATCTCATGCCCGGAAAATTCTGCGTCAGCCTGATGGTTGCAAAAAACGATACTGACAAGGCCACCGTCGCCTTCGTGGTTGCCAACGCGGCCCTCGCCTCAGGCCAGGAAACGCTGGTCTTTCTGAGCACCGAAGCCGTTAGACTCGCCGTCAAGGGCTACAGCGACGACATCCACGAGGAAGGTTTCGCCCCGATCAAACAGTTGATGGACAACTACGTCGCCGGTGGTGGCCAGATCTTTGTCTGCTCACCGTGCTTCAAGAAACGCGCTCTTGAGGAAAGCCAGCCGATCGACGGCGCGCTGATTGTCGGCGGAGCCAAACTGGTTGAATTCCTGTCACAAGGCGCAGCCTCGCTCAGCTTCTGATCATGGAAACCAAGCATATACAGAGCCCGGACAGCAGTATCGACGGCGGTAATCTTGACTGTGGCAGCGGCCTGCTGCTGCTCATCCGCCGTCACATCGACCCACTTGCTCTCGGGCAAACGCTGGAAATTCTCTCGACCGACTCAACGGTGGAAGTCGATCTGCCGGCCTGGTGCCGCATGACCGGCAACGATCTCGTTTCGCTGGAAAAGCGCGAGGGCGGGCAAAACAGTTATTTGGTGCGCAAAGGGGCGCCGGTCGAACGCAGCGTCAAGGCCGCTCCAGTGGAGGCGGCTCCGGTGATCGAACAGGCACCGGTCGAAGCTCAACCCATCCGTCCTCTGTCGGTGATGGGAATGGGCTCCTGGCCACGCCCGAGCTGGATGTTACGTGCGATGCACGACCGCATGGCCGGTCGCATGCCCGAGGACGAATTCCAGGCCACGGCCGACGATGCCGTCAGTCAGGCAGTTGACGCCCAACTGCGCGCTGGCGTTGACGTCCTGACCGACGGCGAGCAGCGGCGCGACTCCTATGCCAGCTTTGTCGGCGGCATCCTGGAAAACTGCCAGCTCATCCCGCTGACGGATTTGCTGCCCTACGTTAGCGATCCGCAGAAGTTCGAAAAGGAACTTCGTGCGCTCGATATCCCGGCGCACGAAGTCCGGCACCCGGCGGTGTTCGGGCGAATTGCCCGCAACCAGCCGCTAGCGCTGCATGAACTCAAGTACGTGCAAAGCATCTCGGACAATACAGTGAAGATCGCCCTGCCCGGGCCCCTACCTGCTAACGCGCACGATGTGGATGGAGTGTTTGTCTGACCGTGCATACGCCTCGCGCGAAGTGTTGGCCGAGGATATCGTGCGCATTCTGCGCGAGGAACTTGCCGACCTGCTGCGTTCCGGTGTGGCACTCGTACAGTTCGACGAACCGGTGCTCTCGGAAGTCGTTTTTGCCCGCGCCAAGGCCGGCAGCGGCGGACGCAGCTTCATGTGCGGCGCGCTCGGCGAGAAGAAACCCATCGACGAGGAATTGGCTTTCGCGCGCGACCTGATGAATGCCGTCGTCGCCGACTTCCCGCGTGAGCGTACGGCAATGCACGTCTGTCGCGGCAACTGGTCACCTGACGAATCGGTGGCGCCGGCCGGTGACTACCGCGCCCTGCTACCGCACTTCAAGCAACTCAATGTCGGTACCTTCATGCTCGAACTCGCCACGCCACGGGCCGGTGAGCTTGAGGTGCTGCGTGATCTGCCGGACGACCGGCGAATTGGCGTCGGGGTGGTCAACCAGAAGCTCAAGTCCGTCGAGACAGTTGATGAAGTGCTCGTCCGTGCCGAGGCGGCGATTGCGCTGTTCGGCGCTGAACGGGTGCTGCTCAACCCGGATTGCGGTTTCGCCACCTTTGCAGACAACCCCTTGGCGTCGAGCCGCATTGCTGAGGGAAAGCTAAAAAGCATTGTCGGAGCCGCTGCGCGCTTACGCGACAAGTACGGAGTATAAATCGGTATTAACGATGAATTAACTGTCAATATTTCTGATATAGCACTTTCCAAAATCTATAAAATGGTTTAAGTTTTATACTTAATAAATTGTTTTTAAACATAATTAAAAAAAATTATAATGTCCGGAATATTGCGATCAGTCGTTGTGAATCACAGATGTTTCCGTCTTTTCCGGAACCAATGCTGTTATCAATGCCTGGATTCAGGAGCAGGAGAGGGTTTCGTCAAGTAACACTGGCAAACCTCCCTACTCTGATTCTAAACAGGACGGCAGGAGAAGCAACATGGATATGGACGAACTCTACGCTTTGCTTGCCATCGGTGCAGTAGCGCCAAAGGTTGCCGAGGGTTTGATCGACTGGATGGAACGTTCGCCGCGTTCCAAGTCCATCGCCAAGTTCTTCCGCCACCAATTCACGCACTTGCCAAGCTAGGATATCGCC
>JAIFNM010000168.1 GCA_020047725.1 Betaproteobacteria bacterium | reverse complement strand
ACTCATCGCCCCTCCGAAATCAGTCGAAGAAGCCCTTACAATACATTGTTTTTAATGACACAGTAAGATTAGAACGTTCCTGAATAAATGGTCGGCTCTTAGGTTTGCCACCTTGGGTCCTGCTTCACATGCTGCGGCGCGGTACACCAATGCATATTTTGCGCAGGCTCGACAAACTCGCTTGCCTCAGTTCGACCCAATCCGGCCGGTGAAGCAAAATGAAAGCGGCCGTTGACTGAAGGAATCGCGAAATCGAAAGGAGCCGCACAACTTTGAAAATCATATTTCCCCGCCTAAACGGCTTTCTCGCAGAAAGTATTTGCCTTATCAGCCAAGCCTAGCCGGAGGCGTGCTGCCGGTGTTCTAACACGCTCTTTAGCAAGCTTACTTGATGGCATCCCAACTCTTCTGAATCTCATCCGCCACCTCTTTGGCGGATTGGCCGCTGGCAAAGTTGATCATGCCTTTCGAGAAACTACCAGAATTAATACCAACGTCACGAGGCATCATGTCTGAAGCACCAATCCTGATAGCCGATGCAGAAAGCAGCATTTCTGCTTGCCTCTTCAATTGCTTTGTCATGTACTTATTGACATCAACAGTCTTGAGTGGCGAAAGGAAAAAGTCGCCGTCGGATATCCAGATCTCGCTAGCTTGCGGATGCATGATGAACTCCATCCACGCACGAGCTGCCTTGCTATCCTTGGTGATAGTCATGATCGCGCCAGAGACTAAAATCGGATTGCCCAATTTCTTGTCGGCAAAAGAAGGGAAGTAGAAGAAGTCAGCTTGGTCAGCCATGCTTTCCGGTAATGGGCCCAAAATCCAACTGTTTTGGTGATGCATGTAACACTTGGGCGGAGAGCCGAATAGTCCCATCGGACTGTCCTCGGAGCTGACCTTCGCTATGGCTTTTGCACCGCCGGCGACATAAGCGTCGTTCTTCGAAAACCAACCGTAGGCGTCAATCACCTCAACCACACGCTCGTCGTTGAACTTTATCTTGTTCGAAATCCAATCATCGTAAGTTTCAGGGGGCTGCATTCGTAGCATTAAGTCTTCGACCCAGCGCTTGGCGGGCCAACCTGTTCCAGCATCATCGCCCAGACCGATGCACCAGGGTTTGGCGCCGTCGGCGGCCATTTTTACGGTCAGATTTTGGAGTTCTTCCATCGTCTTCGGAACTGCGTAGCGCTTATTTTTGAAATTCTCAGGTACGTACCAGACCAAACCATCAAGATGGACATTGTAGAAGACCCCGAAGAGCTCCTTCTTGCCCGCTTTGTTCGAGTAAGTGCCCAAATTGACCCAGGATTGGCCATTGGCAAAATTTTTCTTCACTAAGTCGGACACGTTGTCGCCCAGCGGCACCAGACCGTCGATGGCCCCCATGTTGGCGGCCCGACGTGGGTTCGGGAAGAGCGAAATGTTGGTCGGTGTACCAGTCTTGATGTTGTCGATGATTTGCTGATCTGAGTCCCGTGAGCAGGAAATCTTGACGACGACGCCCGTTGCAGCCTCAAATGCCTTAACGACCTCTTGGAAGTTTCCTTTGTCAAACTGCCACCAAGGACAGGCAATCGTCAGGGTCTCGCCTTTCAGATCAGGGCCCTTGTAACCAGTCGCAAGGTCTTTCGGTAGATCAATCTGCACATTGCTAACAAAAAAGTCCTTAACTTGCCTGTTGAATGGCGCCACGCCGCGCTGTCCATCACGACTCGCAGGGGCAAACCATTTGATCGCACCATCACCATGGGCGAACCTTCCAGCACGTCCAGTGTTCTGCGGATTACTGATATCAAGTAATACCGACGACTTTCCAGTTGTAAGATTTACGGCTTGGATAGTCTGCATTGATAATTCGGGGAGATCATCATTAAAGTCAGTCGTACGAGCCACATAGAGGACACGTTCGTTGGCATTAGTAATCACTTCATAGTCTGAAATACTTCCCCTTTTCTTTATCGTCGGAATACTCATTTTTTCTTTTCCGAACGTGCCCTCTTTGTCACCAAAAAAGACCTCGGGCGATACAGAACTTCCAGGATCCGCAGGCCCCTCAGACCCGCCTGCAATCAGATCAAGTATTCCGTCTCCGTCAACGTCGATCAGCTTCGTTGTCCAATAATTACCCTTGGCAAGCCCGCTGATCCGAGTGGTGTCTTTTATAAATTTTCCATTTTTCTGGTTGATTAAAAAATAAACTTGAGGCTTACTCATTAAGTCGGCAACAACCAAATCGGGGAAGCCGTCTCCATTGACATCACCTCCTGCTGCTCCGTGAAAGTAGCCTTTCGGTGTGGCATTCCCAAGATCAAATTTTCCCTTGGCATTACTCAACAAGAGTTTGCTTTGTTCGCCTTCCTTTCCGAGCTTGAACGCCTCCATCCCGTCAAATCCGATACATGCAACAAAGGCGTCATCAACTCCATCCCGGTTGAAATCGGCAACGACCACCTGACGTGGATGCAAGCAACCTTTGGTTGAGGAGATTTTTTCGACAGGCGCATTGTTGTCGTCGAAGCGCCAAAACTCAAAATCACTCTGATACTGAGGAGCATTAAATGCAGTATCAAAGTTCACACAACTTTTCCCGCCCCATTCCTTGGGGCAATACTGTTGTATACCTACGAACACATTCACGGACTTGTCTTCTGAAAACACTCCCACCGCGGCTGCATGTGGGGCACCGGGGACATAAGGTGTGAAATGACGGTCAGCATCAAATTTCAACCTTGAGCGACCATGCGTAGTTTCGCCGAGGTAGGGCTTGTCGTCAGCGCGGATTGGTCGAGTCAATTTGTCTGGTGTCATTCCGACGGCTGTGGTGACACACACGGTGAGCGCGACAGAAGCAATAATTGACGATAGTGATCCGAGTTTCATGGTTCAGTTTCTCCCAAAAGCAAAGCTTGTAGAGTCTTGCTTAGTTGTTATCCATAACTCAAAGAAATTCGATTATGACGAGCTAGTCGTATCAGCGGCATCCGTAAAAACCGCTAAAACCAATGAAAATCTGGCTAAACCAAGCCAGTGAGAGATCTCCACTAATACTCATCTGAGCAGAAATCCCTACCGTGCCCTAGCACCTACTTTGTCGAATGAATGGCTGTTTCCGCGAAAGGAGGTCGAACCAACGGCCGCAATGGATGCTTTTGGTCAATGACCGCAGTTGGCCGAACTCGGCCACGCTTGCATTACGCCTTTTCGCTACCGCTGCGCACAACATCGGTTTAACCATGGAGGACGACAACTTTTATTGACGCACGGCGTCCACCCGATAATTCAGAGCAGTCAATTGCGAAGCGGTCAGATTGGTTTGAATCCGTCCACCGTCTAATCCAGATGCCCGGATAGCCGTGGAAACGAAGGGTTTTTTTGCGTAACCTTTGCCACTTTGCGCCTTTGCGGTAGATTCACGATAGTTTCACAAGCCCTGCAGCACCTCTACTCGCAGCCCCGCGAGATAGGCATCAACGATCAACGGCCCGTAGCTGCCCAGCGGGAAGAGCGTTCTGTCGAGCGTCCAGTTAACGATCAGGCCATCCATGACGGCGATCAATCCCATTGCAGCACACCGAGGGTCCAACGAAGAAGGCAGAAAACCGCGTTGCTGTGCCAGGCGAAAGCCATCTTCACTGATCGCCAGGAAGCGACTTCCACATTCAAGATGCGTATCGCGGATCGCCGCCATTTCGCCGACATACTCGCACTTGTGCCAGGAGATTTCCAGAATCCGGAAGAAGCGCGGATCGTTAACCATTCGATCAATGAAATACAGGGTCAAATCACGCAGACGATCAACCGGATTTCCTTGCTCCGACGATTGCATCTCGGCCAATCGTTCCTCAAGCGGCCCAATTACCCGCTCAGTCAACGCATGAAACAAGGCCGCCTTATTGGCAAAATGCCAATAGACGGCGCCGCGCGTCACGCCTGCGGCCTTGGCAATCTCGGCCAGCGAAGTATGGCTCACCCCATTTTCCTGAAACACG
Source organism: Betaproteobacteria bacterium (assembly GCA_020047725.1). Taxonomy (GTDB): domain Bacteria; phylum Pseudomonadota; class Gammaproteobacteria; order Burkholderiales; family Rhodocyclaceae; genus Propionivibrio. The sequence goes on along the minus strand of JAIFNM010000168.1, from coordinate 3,106 downwards.
ATCTCGGCCGCATCAAGTATTGCCCGACGCGTTTCCTGAGCTTCTTCTTTTGTTTTCCTGACCATGGATTTTTCTTTCTCTCTGTGTCTACACAGAAGTGTTGACCGATATTCTAGCCTAACACTTACATACATGCACGAATGTATGTAAAATACGCGATCTTCCCTGCTCACTAACCTTGACACCTCGTCCCGAGGCAACCCGTACCGGAGACTCCCCATGATGCGCAGATTCATTCCCTTCAGCGCCTTCCCACGCCCCGTCCTGCTGGCGGCAGTTACTGCTGCTTTGGCTCTTGTCGCTTGCGGCAAGGCCCCAGCCCCCGGAGGCATGCCCCCTGGTGCCGGTGGCCCTCCGGAAGTGGGCGTGGTGACCGTACAGCCGCAAACGGTGGCGATCACCAGTGAATTATCCGGCCGCACGGTAGCCAACGTAATCGCCGAAATCCGGCCTCAGATCGGCGGGATCGTGCAAAGCCGCTCCTTCCGCGAAGGCGGTGAAGTCAAGGCTGGCGAGCAGTTGTACCAGATCGACCCGGCGGTCTATCAAGCTAACCATGAAAGCGCCAAGGCGGGTCTGGCAAAAGCTGAAGCCAATCTGGTAACGGTTCGGCTGAAAGCTGATCGTTACAAGGAATTGCTATCGGCGAAGGCCGTGAGCCAACAGGCCGTTGACGACATCCAGGCTTCGCTCAAACAGGCCGAGGCCGATGTTGCTGCAAGCAAGGCCAGCGCAGAACTCGCGCGCATCAACTTGGCGTACACCCGCGTGGTATCGCCGATCAGCGGTCGCATCGGCAAGTCGTCGATCACCCAGGGGGCGTTGGTCACGGTAAACCAGGCGACTGCGCTGGCAACGGTGCAACAGCTCGATCCGATCAACGTCGACGTGACGCAATCAACGCGCGACATGATGCAGTTGAAGCGCGCCTTCGACGCCGGTCAGATCAAGAACACCGGCGACGGGCAAGCGAAGGTCAAGCTGCTGCTCGAGGACGGCAGCGCCTATCCGCTCGAAGGCAAACTCGCCTTCTCAGAAGCCACCGTCGACGCCGGCACGAGCACGGTCACGCTGCGCGCCGTTTTCCCCAACCCGAAACGCGAACTGCTGCCGGGCATGTATGTGCGTGCCGTCATCGAACAAGGTATACGCGAGCAGTCGCTGCTGGTGCCGCAACAGGGCGTTTCGCGCGACCCGCTGGGCAATGCGACGGCCATGGTCGTTGGTGCAGAAAACAAGGTTGAGCCGCGCCAGCTCAAAACCGAGCGTGCGATCGGCGACAAATGGCTGGTCACCGAAGGCCTCAAGGCAGGCGACCAGCTGATTGTTGAGGGCTTGCAGAAAGTCCGCCCTGGCGCATCCGTGAAGCCGGTTCCTGCCGGCTCACCGAGTGCCGCGCCAGGCGGCAAACCCGGCGCGCCCGGCGCCGCTGGTGCCGCACCGGCAGCCACCGCTGGCAAGGCGGAGGGCAAGCCCACCGACAAGCCAGCCGAAAAATCCACTGCTGACAAGAAATAAGGAGCACGGCACATGGCACGTTTCTTTATTGATCGCCCGGTCTTTGCCTGGGTGATCGCCTTGGTCATCATGCTGGCCGGCGCACTGGCGATCCGCACTCTGCCGATCACCCAGTACCCGACCATTGCTCCCCCTGCCGTCGTCATCAACGCCAGCTACCCCGGCGCTTCGGCCAAAACGCTGGAAGACTCGGTGACGCAGGTCATCGAACAGAAAATGACCGGCCTCGACAATCTGCTCTACATGTCCTCGTCGAGCGATTCCTCGGGCCGCGCGTCCGTCAAGCTGACCTTCAACGCCGGTACTGACCCTGACATTGCCCAGGTGCAAGTGCAGAACAAGCTGCAACTGGCCATGCCGTCGCTGCCGCTGATCGTGCAGAATCAGGGCGTGCAGGTCGCCAAGACCTCGGCCAGCTTCCTGATGGTCGTCGGTCTCACTTCCGAAGACGGCAAGCAGACGCAGTCCGACCTCTCCGATTACCTGATCTCCAACGTCCAGGACCCGCTCAGCCGGATTCAGGGTGCAGGTGTTCGGCGGCCAGTACGCCATGCGCATCTGGCTTGATCCGGCCAAGCTGCTCAACTACAAGCTGACCCCGGCCGACGTGAAGAGCGCCTTGCAGGCGCAGAATGCACAGGTCTCCGCCGGCCAGCTCGGCGGCAGCCCGTCGGTCGAGGGACAACAACTGAATGCGACCGTCACCGCGCTCTCCCGCCTGCAAACCCCCGCACAGTTCGAAGCGATCCTGCTGCGCACCACGGCGCAGGGCGCCAGTATTTACCTGCGTGATGTTGCCCGCGTTGAGCTCGGTTCGGAAAACTATGGCTTCGTCAGCCGCTACAACGGCAAGCCGGCCTCCGGTCTGGCCATCCGCCTGGCCTCCGACGCCAACGCGCTGGAGACGGCGAACGCGGTGCGTGCGAAGATTGCCGAACTATCGAAATTCTTCCCGGAGGGCGTCAGCTCGGTCATCCCCTTCGACTCGACCCCCTTCGTCCGGATTTCGATCGAAGAGGTGGTCAAGACGCTGATCGAAGCCATCGTTCTCGTTTTCTTCGTCATGTGGCTGTTCCTGCAAAATATCCGCGCGACCCTGATTCCGACCATTGCCGTACCGGTCGTCCTGCTCGGTACCTTCGGCGTACTGGCGGTGTTCGGCTATTCAATCAATACCTTGACGATGTTCGCTACGGTGCTGGCGATCGGCCTACTCGTCGACGACGCGATCGTCGTGGTCGAAAACGTCGAACGCGTGATGAGCGAGGAGGGACTTTCGCCGAAGGAAGCGACGCGCAAGTCGATGGACCAGATCGTCGGCGCATTGATCGGCATCGCCATGGTGCTGTCGGCCGTTTTCATCCCGATGGCCTTCTTCGGCGGCTCCACCGGCGTCATTTACCGGCAGTTCTCGATCACCATCGTCTCGGCAATGGTCTTGTCGGTGATCGTCGCCATCATCCTGACGCCGGCTCTTTGCGCGACCATCCTGAAACCGATCCACAAGGGCGAGCACTACAGCGAAAACTGGTTCTTCCGTAACTTCAACCGTTTCTTCGACAGCAGCGTGAAGCGTTACGAGTCGAAG
>JAIFNM010000301.1 GCA_020047725.1 Betaproteobacteria bacterium | reverse complement strand
CGTTTCAGGTCGCTGAAATTGAGCCAGATAAAAAATGCTCTGCCGACGATGTTTTCCTCCGGGACAAATCCCCAATAACGGCTATCGCGGCTGTTGTCGCGATTATCACCCATCATGAAATAATGTCCAGCCGGCACCGTGCAAATCACGCCTGCATTATTGTAGAGACAGTTATTTCGATTCGGGAATTGGGAGGCATCTGAAATAAAGCCCGGGGCATCATCATCATTGAGCGTGCGGTGTTCGAAACCATCGGCTTTTTCGACGAACTGCTTCGAATAATAGAGCCGTTCCGGGTGGAGATAATCCTCAACACGCGTGGTTTCAACGGGCGCCCCGTTGATGGTCAGGTGTTTGTTCTGATAAGCCACCTTGTCGCCAGGAATACCGACAACGCGCTTGATGTAATCAAGCGATGGGTCTTCCGGGTAGCGAAAGACCATGACATCGCCACGCTTTGGCAGGTTGATGTCGATAATTTTTTTGTTGATCACCGGCAGGCGAATCCCGTAGGTGAATTTGTTGACCAGGATGAAATCGCCTACCTGAAGAGTCGGAATCATCGACCCCGAAGGGATCTTGAACGGTTCGATCATGAAAGAGCGAAGCACGAAAACGAGCAGGATGACCGGGAAAAAACTCGCCCCGTACTCCACCCACCACGGATCCTTGGCCTCTGCCGCCCTTTGCTTGCTGAAGATGAAGACATCAGCCGCCCAGATGGCACCGCTAACCAGAAGCAGACAAAACAGAATCAATGCAAAATTCAAATCGATACTCCCTTACTTTCCGATGCGCAGCACGGCAAGAAAAGCTTCCTGCGGAATTTCAACCGAGCCAACCTGCTTCATCCGCTTTTTGCCAGCCTTCTGCTTTTCGAGCAGTTTCTTCTTGCGTGTGATGTCGCCGCCGTAACACTTGGCCAGCACGTCCTTGCGCATGGCTTTGACGTTCTCGCGCGCAATGATGTTTGATCCGATGGCCGCCTGAATCGCCACATCGTACATCTGGCGCGGAATCAGCTGGCGCATCTTGGCCGCCAGTTCGCGCCCCTTGTAAATTGAGTTGGCCCGATGCACGATCATCGACAAGGCATCGACCTTCTCGCCATTGATCAGAATGTCCAGTTTGACGACATCCGCCGCTCTGAATTCCTTGAAGTCATAGTCGAGTGAGGCATAGCCCCGCGAGACCGACTTTAGTTTGTCGAAGAAATCCATGACCACTTCGGCCATCGGCATTTCATAGACCAATTGAACCTGGCGCCCATGGTAGGTCATATCGACCTGGTTACCGCGTTTCTGGTTGCACAGCGTAATGACGTTACCGAGATACTCTTGTGGAACGAAGACAGTGATCGTAATGATTGGCTCACGGATTTCATCGACTTTTGTCAGTTCTGGCAATTTGGCCGGATTCTCAACTTCGACGATGCTTCCGTCGCGCATCAGAATCTCATAAACGACTGTCGGTGCCGTGGTGATCAGGTCTTGATCAAATTCGCGCTCCAGCCGCTCCTGCACGATTTCCATGTGCAGCAAGCCAAGGAAGCCGCAGCGGAACCCGAAACCAAGAGCTTGCGAGACTTCTGGCTCGTAGTGTAATGAAGCATCGTTGAGCTTGAGTTTCTCCAGCGATTCGCGCAGCGAATCATACTGGTTCGACTCAACCGGATAGAGCCCGGCAAAAACCTGTGACTTGATTTCCTTGAAGCCCGGCAACGCTTCTGCAGCAGGGTTGTCGGCAGAAGTCACCGTGTCGCCTACCTTGGCGGCTTGCAGTTCCTTGATACCAGAAATGATGTAACCCACCTCGCCCGCACGTAAAGCGTCGCGCTGCAGGGCTTTGGGCGTGAATACACCGACCTGCTCACACAGGTGGCTCGAGTCGGTTGCCATCAGGCGAATCTTGTCTTTTGGACGCAAGGTTCCATCAACCACGCGCACCAGCATAACAACGCCGACGTAATTGTCGAACCATGAATCGATCAACAGCGCCTTGAGTGGGGCATCCGGATCACCCACCGGAGCAGGGATGCGCTCGATGATGGCTTCCAGAATATCCTCAACGCCCAGCCCCGTTTTGGCTGACGCCAGCACGGCATGCGACGCGTCGATGCCGATCACGTCCTCGATTTCCTGCCGTGCATTGTCCGGCGTAGCCGAAGGGAGATCAATCTTGTTCAACACGGGCAGAACGTCAACACCCAGATCAATCGCTGTATAGCAGTTGGCCACGGTCTGTGCCTCAACCCCTTGCGAGGCATCGACAACCAGCAGCGCGCCTTCGCACGCTGAAAGCGAGCGCGAAACCTCATAAGAGAAATCGACGTGTCCAGGTGTATCGATCAGGTTGAGGTTGTAAATTTCCCCGCTGCGGGATTTGTACTGAAGCGATGCCGTTTGCGCCTTGATCGTGATGCCACGTTCGCGCTCGATATCCATTGAGTCAAGCACTTGCGCTTCCATTTCGCGGTCGGACAAACCACCGCAAAGGTGAATGATGCGGTCAGCGAGTGTTGATTTTCCGTGATCGATATGAGCGATGATGGAGAAATTGCGTATGTGTTGCATTTGCATCTTATTTGCGTTGTCGCGACAAAGTCGCGCCTGAAAAAAAGGGTGCCGGCGGGCACCCTTGTTTGATTTGCCAGAAAGCGCGGATTTTAGCGGATTTTGCCTAAATAATCACGGACTTTGGCAAGGTCAAGGGAGTGGTGACACAGTTCCGTGCCTTCGTGCAACAACACTGGAACCCATTCGTTGTACTGCGCTTCAAGTCTTGGGTCGGCATCCACATCAAGAACATCCAGTTCGACCCTGTATTCGATCATCAACGGAGCCAGCGCCTTTTCCATCTCGTGGCAAAGATGGCAATACGTACGCGACATGAGCGTCAATTTCGTCAAATCATTCTGCCTTTTTATCGGGCACTCCCTTGATAGTGACAAAGATCTGTAACTCCCCACGCCTGACCAGCAGTGTGATGTTGGATGCTTTATCGAATTGCCCCAGTAGCTTGTTGAACTGGTCAGCAGTACTGATTTCCGTGGTGTCCCCGTGTGCGATGAGTGCCAGGATAACGTCGCCGGGACGCAGATCGGCGCGGGCAACATTGCCGCGAATATCTTCGACAATCAATCCGTTATTGACCTTCAAATCCCGCTTTTGTTCGCTACTGAGTTCAGATACAACAAAACCAAGTCGATTCGCTGCTTGCTCTGCGGGTTTGGAAATCTTGGCATTTTTTACGACTACCTTTTCTTCGGAAATTTCGCCGACGAGGAGCGCCAAATCGCGAATGGCGCCCTTGCGCCAAACCTGCATCGTAATCTTTGTGCCCGGTCGGGTTGTGCCAACAATACGCGGCAAATCACTGGAACTGCCGACCTGCCTACCGTCGAAAGCGAGAATCACGTCACCGGGTTCAATGCCTGCCTTTTCTGCGGGACCGCCCTTTTCCACCGCATTTACAGCAGCACCCTGCGCTTTGCTCAAGCCAAAGGATTCAGCGAGTTCCTTCGTAACTTCCTGAATGACTACACCAATCCGCCCGCGACTGACTTTACCACTTGTCTTGAGTTGACTCTGTATGTCCATAGCTACATCGATCGGGATGGCAAACGAGATACCCATGAATCCGCCTGAACGGCTATAGATCTGAGAGTTGATACCAACTACTTCACCCTGCATGTTGAACAATGGGCCACCCGAATTGCCGGGGTTCACCGCCACATCGGTCTGAATGAAGGGAACAAAATTTTCCTGGGGCAAGGAACGTCCCTTAGCACTGACGATACCGGCGGTGACGCTATTGTCAAAACCAAAGGGCGAACCGATTGCAACTACCCACTCGCCGACTTTGAGGTCATTCGGATAGCCTACGCGCACAACTGGCAAGGCGGTCGCTTCGATCTTGATCAACGCAACGTCTGTTCGCTTGTCAGCGCCAATGACTTTCGCTTTGTATTCACGCTTGTCGGTCAGGCGGACGAGAATTTCATCGGCAGAATCAACCACGTGGGCATTGGTCAAAATAAATCCGTCGTTACTGACAATGAAGCCGGATCCCAGCGAACGGCTCTCGAAATCGCGTGGAACGCTTGGCGCACCAAGCACCCCAGGCTGACGGGGAATAAAACGACGAAAGAAATCCGACATTGGATCGTCTTCAGCGAATGGGAACGGTTGCACTCCCCGATTAGCACCACGAATAACCTGCGTTGTGCTGATATTTACGACGGCGGCCCCCTGCTTTTCCACAAGTTCCGTAAAGTCTGGCAGACCTTTGTTCTGCGCTTGGGCAGTCAAAGAGAGAACTGCGAAGAAAAATACCGTAATGATCTGCTTCATAGCGACGAAAGCCTCCCTTGGGTCAGTCAATCAATTGATTGACTTGAAGATAAAGGCAAAAGCCGAGAAATCAATACCGGATATAAGGCTGAGTGCGTTTATCGGGCGAGCCACGAAGTTGAGCGAAGCGCAATCCGATCCACGCACACGTCAATCCGCCAATGGCGCCAATGATGGCGCCCATTTCACCAGACAGCACCGATCCAATAAGCGCACCGGCAAACAGTGCCAACAACGGCAATCCGTACGCTAATGCTGCACTGCGCCTGACAACACCTTCAGCAATGACAACGGTGACCCGTTCGCCAATTGTCGAGTGCCCGGGATTCAATACGCGAAAGGTGCGTGGTGCGTTGCAGAACATCTTGCCGATGTTGTTTCCACCACAACCACCTTCCTCATGGCAGCGGCCGCAACCAGTTTCATCCATGCTCACGAGTGCGTACTGTCCATCGAGCGTAACAATGGTACCCGGTGCATCAATCATTGGCGTTACCTGGTGCGAAGAAAAAAATCAGTCTACCACCGGTGGTCAGGGGCCGTATCCAACAAGGGCCTCAGTTTCTCCGCCACGGCCTCGCGAGCACGGAAAATGCGCGAGCGAACAGTACCGATCGGACAGTTCATTTCTTCGGCAATTTCCTCGTAACTCAGGCCTTCTATCTCGCGCAGGACGATGGCGTTGCGTAATTCTTCGGGCAATGCTTCCATCGCGGCATTGACCGTTTCGCCAATTTGCTTCGACTGTAACAAGCGTTCCGGGGTATTTATATCGCGTAGTTGATCGGCATCTTCAAAAGATTCAGCTTCATCGGCATCAAAGTCGGTTGAGGTGGGGGCACGACGGCCTTTGGCGACCAAATAGTTCTTGGCGGTATTGATGCCAATCCGGTACAGCCAGGTATAAAACGCGCTTTCGCCGCGAAAAGATGGTAGAGCCCGGTAGGCTTTGATAAACGCCTCTTGCGCAACGTCCTCCACTTCAGCGTGGTCACGAATAAAACGCGACAACAGCCGTCCGAGCTTGCGCTGATACTTCTCAACCAGTCGCTCGAAAGCTTTCTTGTCGCCTGCCTGTGCGCGCTCGACCAACTCTTGGTCAATTTCGCGATCGTTCATGCTCGATGGATTCCCTGTCAGATACGAATTGTGCTTTTCGTCAGAGTATAGCGCAACCAAAGACGAGACGTTGAGTGCATCGGCTTTGTTTTGCCGAATAGCACGTAGCAGATTCAAGTCGGAAGTGCACGTGATATAGTAATCGCCTTTGTTTCTGGGCTTTTGACATGGCGCTCAACTTTGACATTCTTGTTATTGGCAGTGGTCTAGCCGGGCAATCGGCAGCTCTTAGACTTGCAAAAACCTGTAAGGTCGGCCTGATAAGCAAGCGGGCACTGGAAGACAGCGCATCAAGCTGGGCACAGGGCGGTATTGCTGCCGTTCTGGACAGTCAGGATTCGATTGATGCCCACATTCGCGACACAATCGTTGCCGGCGCCTTTCTCAACGACCCGGAAGCAACACGTTTCGTAATCGAAAACGGCCGGCGTGCCATCGACTGGCTTATCGAGCAAGGCGTACCATTCACTCGAGAGGAAGGTGGCTACCATCTGACCCGCGAAGGTGGACACAGCGCGCGCCGTGTCATCCACGTTGCCGATGCAACGGGACTATCGGTGCAGCAGACACTGACCAAGAAAGTCCGCCAGAACCCTAACATCACCGTTCTCGAGCGACACATCGCCATCGATCTGATTACCAGCGAAAAGCTGGGACTTGATGACAAACGCTGCTTCGGTGCTTATGCCCTTGATAGCGACAGCGGTGAAGTTATAACAATTGGAGCACCGCACACTCTGATTGCGACGGGAGGTGCCGGCAAAGTCTATCTTTACACGACCAACCCCGACACATCAACGGGAGACGGCATAGCAATGGCCTGGCGTGCCGGTTGCAGGGTTGCCAACATGGAATTCATCCAGTTTCACCCAACCTGCCTTTACCATCCTCAAGCCAAATCGTTCCTGATTTCCGAGGCAGTACGCGGCGAAGGCGGCCTTCTGCGTTTGCCTGACGGAACACGTTTCATGCTTGAGCATGACGAGCGCGCCGAACTAGCGCCGCGCGATGTTGTTGCTCGCGCTATTGATTTCGAAATGAAGAAACGCGGCCTAGACTGCGTTTACCTCGATATTTCGCACAAACCGGCCAGTTTTCTTGAGGAGCACTTCCCGAATATCCTGGCGCGCTGCTTGGAACTTGGTATCGACATTACGCGCGAGCCGATCCCGGTGGTCCCGGCGGCACATTACACCTGCGGCGGCATCGTTACCGACGAGCACGCCCGCACAAGTATCCCGGGACTCTATGCGGCAGGTGAAGCCACCTGTACCGGACTGCATGGAGCCAACCGTTTGGCCAGTAATTCCTTGCTCGAGTGCATCGTGTATGCGGAAGCAGCAGTCAACGACATCCTTGTGCAACCCAAACTCGACTTGCCCGCACTTCCCGAATGGGATGCGAGCCGGGTATCCGATCCGGACGAAGAAATTGTCATTGCCCACAACTGGGATGAACTTCGCCGTTTCATGTGGGATTACGTGGGAATCGTGCGAACGACAAAACGTCTTCAGCGCGCGCAACACCGCATCCGCCTGCTAAAAAGGGAAATCGACGAGTACTACTCGAATTTCAGGGTTTGTCATGACCTGATCGAACTACGCAATCTTGTCGTAACGGCAGATTTGATCGTGCGCTGCGCATTGCAACGTCGCGAAAGCCGTGGACTTCATTTCAGTCGGGACTACCCAGAAATCCTTCCGACTGCAAGAAATACGGTACTCAAACGATCCCCTCAGAGACTTTCTTAGGTTCTGAGTGCCAGCGCAACCAGAGTCGAAGAACGCGAAAGTGTTCGGCAGACATTTGATCGGGCAATAATGCAAGATGACTGATACGCTTCTGTTCACCAACGCGCAACCTTAGCACGATCAATCGGTCAAAAACCGTGCTATCAGGCTGTACGGCAAGAGGAACCCGAATACCATCAGCTATCAGGCCATCCAGCCGATCACGGCCATTGATGCACAGGCCAACAATTACATGCGACCGCAAAGCGTGCCAAAGCGACGCTCCAACCAGAGCGAGCAAGAGCAAGCGAAAAGGCCACACCCACGGCAATACCACCAAACAACTGGCAGCCAGGGCGTGAATGAGGAAAAGAAGAAGAGAAAGGAAGCGCGAACGGCGCAGTTCAATTGATACTGGAAACTGCACCGTTCGGACAGGTTCAACTAGACCCGTTTGAAAACAGCTGTTGCATTGGTACCACCAAATCCAAATGAGTTGGAAATGGCAACCTCAATCTTCATTTGCCGCGCTTCGTTGGCGCAATAATCGAGATCACACAACTCATCCTGATTGAAGATATTTATCGTTGGCGGCGACACCTGATTGTAAATGGCCAGCGCAGAGAACACTGCTTCAATACCGCCAGCGGCTCCCAGTAAATGCCCGGTCATTGACTTGGTAGAATTTACCACCAAATTTCTCGCGTGGGCGCCAAAGGCACGCTTGACGGCAACTGTCTCAGCTTTATCGCCAAGCGGTGTCGAAGTGCCATGCGCATTGAGATAATGGACGTCTTGCGGATTCAGCTGAGCGTTTCTCATCGCATTCGTCATGCAGCGTGCGGCACCTTCTCCATCTTCGCAAGGAGCAGTCATGTGATTGGCGTCAGCACTCATGCCGAAGCCGGCCAGTTCAGCATAGATCCTGGCTCCACGTGCCTTGGCATGCTCGTACTCTTCAAGTACCATGACACCGGCACCCTCAGCCAGAACGAAACCATCGCGATCCTTGTCCCACGGACGACTTGCCGTTTTTGGATCATCGTTGCGCGTTGACAGAGCACGCGCCGCACAGAAACCGCCTAACCCGAGGGGGGAGATTGTGCACTCGGCTCCACCAGCAATCATGATGTCAGCGTCGCCGTACTCAATAAGACGACCAGCATCACCAATACTGTGTGTTCCCGTCGAACAGGCGCTGACCAAAGCAATGTTTGGCCCCTTGTATCCGTACATGATCGACAGGTTTCCCGAGATCATGTTAATGATCGACCCCGGCACAAAAAACGGGGAAATTTTCCTCACTCCCGTAGCCACAAATTCATCGCGGGTTTCTTCAATCATCGGCAAACCGCCAATGCCTGAACCAATGGACACACCGATACGCTCGGCATTAGCCGGGTGCGCTTCGAGTCCAGCGTCTTTGATAGCCTGGATACCTGCGGCCAAGCCGTAGTGGATAAACGTATCCATCCGGCGGGCGTCTTTTGCAGGCAGGTACTGCGCAATATCGAAGTCTCTGACTTCACCGGCAATCTGCACAGGAAAAGAGGAAGCATCGAAACGTGTAATCCGGTCAATTCCGGAGCGACCGGCAAGGACGTTCTGCCAAGCTTGTTCGACGGTATTTCCGACCGGGGAAACAACTCCGAGGCCAGTGATGACAACTCTGCGACGTGTCAAAGTCTTCTCCGTTAAAAACAGGAAAAATACTGAATAGGGGTAAAGCGTCTTGAAAAAAAGCTGCGGGTAGTATCAAACTACCCGCAGAATATGTTCAAGTAAGGATTACTTCTTGTGTCCCAAAACGTAGTCAATGGCTTGTTGAACGTTGGTGATCTTCTCCGCTTCATCGTCAGGAATCTCGCACTCGAATTCCTCTTCAAGAGCCATGACCAGTTCAACTGTATCCAACGAATCCGCGCCGAGATCGTCAACGAACGAAGATTCATTCTTGATATCTGCTTCATTAACGCCGAGTTGTTCTGCGACAATTTTTCTGACGCGCTGTTCGATATTTTCCATCAAAGTGCTCCTTCTAAAAGTTCATGTGTAAAACAAAAACAAGCAATTCTACCAAAATGACCGGCTCTTACCAACTCAGCAGACGAACCGGTCCGTGCCGTCCGCTTCCCTTACCGGCGTCAATCCATGTGCATGCCGCCGTTGACGTGAATCGTCGCACCAGTAATGTATCCAGCGGCCGGAGAAGCCAGGAACCCTACTGCGGAAGCAACATCTTCCGGCGAACCAAGTCGACCGAGCGGTACGTTGGCAACCAGGGCGGCACGTTGCTTTTCTTCAAGAGCTCGGGTCATGCTGGTGTCGATAAAACCCGGCGCAACGCAATTGACCGTGACGTTCCGACTACCCAGTTCGCGTGCCAACGCGCGCGAAAGGCCAGTAACACCAGCTTTTGAGGCGCAATAGTTGGCCTGCCCTGCATTGCCGGCATGACCCACCACCGAAGAAATATTGATAATACGGCCAGTACGCGCTTTCATCATGCCGCGCATTACTGCACGTGACAAACGAAAAACCGACTTGAGATTGGTCTCGATAACCGCATCCCAGTCCTCGTCCTTCATGCGCATGGTCAGGTTATCGCGGGTAATGCCCGCATTATTCACTAGGGCATAAATACTTCCGAACTCCTTTTCAACCTGCGCGATGACAGAATCGACCTGTGTCGTGTCGCGCACATCCATGACAATGCCACGCCCTTGTGCACCTACCTCGGCGAGTGTGGCATTGATTCGCTCGGCACCCGCTTCATTGATATCCGTGCCAATAACGGTTGCACCCTGCCGGGCAAGCTCTAGAACCACGGCAGCGCCAATGCCTTGAGCGGCACCAGTAACAAGAGCGACTTGACCTTTAAGAGACATGTATTACTCCAGATTGAGGTTAGCTTCGATTGAAGCGACATCTGCCAGTGCCACGCCAATGAGGCTATCGGCACAACGCTTGGTGAGGCCTGCCAATACTTTGCCCGGACCGCATTCGGCTACCGTTTTCACATCCATTGTGGCGATTTTCTGAACCGTTTCAACCCAGCGCACCGGTGAGAAGGCCTGACGAATCAATGCGTCTTTGATTCGCTCAGGGTCCGACTCAATAGCCACGTCAACGTTATTGACCACTGTGATTCTTGGCACAGAGAAGTTCAACTCAGCTAGACGGGCTCCTAACTTGACGGCCGCGGGGCGAATCAGTGAGGAGTGGAATGGTGCAGAAACGGGAAGCAGCAAGGCTCGCTTGGCTCCTCTTGTTTTGCAGCCGTCACAGGCACGTTCAACCGCCGCCTTGTTGCCGGCAATTACGGTCTGCCCCGGACCATTGAAATTGACCAGTTCAACAACTTCCCCATTGCCAATTTCGGCAACAGCCTCAGCACAGGCTTCACGAATCTTGTCGTCGTCCAGGTTCAGGATTGCCGCCATAGCCCCCGTTCCGACCGGTACAGCTTCCTGCATAGCGGTTGCTCGCAGACGAACGAGCGGAACCGCATCCTTGAACTCTATGACGCCTGCGGCCACCAGTGCCGAATACTCGCCAAGGCTATGCCCGGCAACGACTGATGGAAGTCTGCCTCCCTTGTCGAGCCACAACCGATAGGCAGCAATAGCGGCCGTCAACATCAAGGGCTGCGTATTGACCGTTTGAGAAAGCAATTCGGCCGGACCATCGGCAACAAGTTGCCAAAGGTCTTGCCCTAGCGTTTCCGAGGCCTCATCAAAAGTCGAACGAACCACGACGGAATCGCCGTACGCGGCCATCATGCCAACTGATTGCGAACCCTGACCGGGAAAAACGAAAGCGAATGCCATAGATTTATCCTTTTAGAACTCGAGTAAAACAGCACCCCAAGTGAAACCGCCACCCACACCCTCAAGCAGAATTTTCTGCCCTCTTTGAACACGTCCATCACGAACGGCAGCGTCCAGCGCCAGCGGGATCGAAGCTGCAGAGGTGTTACCGTGATGATCAACGGTCACGATGACCTTGTCCATCCCCAAGCCAAGCTTTTTGCCAGTTGATTCGATAATGCGGATATTGGCTTGATGCGGAATCAGCCAGTCGATCGCATGGGATGCAATGCCGGCGACTTCACAGCACTCCTTGGCAACATCGGCCAGCACGCGGACCGCGAATTTGAATACAGCCTGCCCGTCCATGCGCAGAAACGGGTCACCAACGACCTTGCCGCCGCAAATGCTTCCAGGAACCGACAGAATTCCATGGTGCGAGCCATCGGCATGGGCCGCAGTAGCCAGAATTCCAGGTTTTTCAGAAGCTTCAAGAACAACTGCACCCGCACCGTCGCCGAACAGCACGCAGGTGGCACGATCATCCCAGTCAAGAATTCGTGAAAAGACCTCGGCACCAACCACCAGTGCCTTCTTGTGGCTACCGGAACGAATAAACTTGTCGGCAATATTCAGTGCATAAACAAAGCCGCTGCACACCGCCTGAACATCAAAGGCCATGGCACCATGATTACCAAGTTTTGACTGTAACAAACAGGCTGTACTTGGAAAGATGAAATCGGGAGTTGAGGTCGCCACAATGATCAAATCGATTTCATCGACTTCAGTTTTCGCGGACTCCAAAGCGCGTCGGCAAGCCTCAAGGGCCAGATCGCTCGACGTACAGTCGGGCTCGGCCAGGTGACGGGCCTTGATGCCGGTACGAGCGACAATCCAATCGTCATCGGTATCGACGCCTCGTTGAACTAGATCGTTGTTACTGACAGGTTGTCCGGGCAGAAAACTGCCAACGCCTGCGATACGGGCATACATGCTATGCATCCTCCTACTGTGGTTGTTGCAGAGCGACGCGCTCGGTAATGCGCGCCAGCACTCCGGTTCTGGCTTCTTCTGCAGCACGTTCAAGGGCGTTGGTAAAGGAAAAAACGTCGGCTGAACCATGGCTCTTGACGACAATTCCCTTCAAACCAATCAGAGTGGCACCGTTGTAGCGCCGGTGGTCAACGCGTTTCTTGAAATTTTTCAGCACCGGCATGGCGATCAACGCGACGATTTTGGTCAGGAGGTTGCGGCTGAATTCCTGGCGCAGAAAGGACGCCAGCATTTGTGCCAAGCCTTCTGAGGCCTTGAGTGCAACGTTTCCGACAAAACCATCGCAAACAATAACCTCGGCTTGCCCCTTGTAGATTCCGTCGCCTTCGACGTTACCCACAAAATTCAGGCCTGATTCTTTTAACAGTTCCGCCGCACGCTTTACGACATCGTTCCCTTTAATATCTTCCGACCCGATATTGAGAATCCCGACGGTTGGTCTATCCTTGTGTTCGATAGCCGATACTAACGACGCGCCCATGATCCCAAACTGCAAAAGGTGCTCCGGCGTGCAATCAACATTGGCACCCAGATCAAGTACGTGCGAGTGGCCTTTTGCTGTCGGGAGAATAGCGCAGATTGCCGGTCGGTCGATGCCAGGTAGCATCTTCAACACAAAACGTGAAATGGCCATAAGTGCGCCGGTATTACCTGCAGAAACACACGCGTCCGCCTCACCCTCTTTAACGAGGTTGATGGCGACACGCATTGAAGAATCCTTTTTGGAACGCAGCGCCATTGCAGGAGGCTCATCCATGGCCACGACTTCGCTGGCGTGGCGGACGGAAATACGGCCTGCGGACTGGTTCTCAAGAAATGGACGGATCTTGTCTTCAAGACCTACCAGTATAGCGCGCACGTCCTCATGTTTTCGCACGAAATCAATGGCGGCACGCACGGTTATGCTGGGACCATGATCCCCGCCCATGCAGTCGATAGCGACGGTAACAATCATCCAAAAAAAGGCAAAAGAAAAGGCAGGCAATTCCCCATTACGGGAATCTGCCTGCCCATTTCTTGAACCTTATTCGCCGGTGCCCTTGGTAACCTTCTTGCCACGGTAATAGCCGGACGGGCTAATGTGGTGACGCTGATGAACTTCACCCGTCGTCGGCTCAACGGCTAGCGGCGGATTGGTCAGAAAATCGTGTGCACGGATCATGCCGCGCTTGGACGGGGATTTCTTGTTCTGTTGAACGGCCATAAATTACTCCATAGTTCAAATTTACTATGCCTTACCCTTGAACCCTTGCAGAACGGCAAACGGTGAAACTTTACCCGTTCCCTGCCCTGTATCAGGCAAAGCACAATTTTCGTGACGCGGCGCCGAGGGCAAATCGAGAATAATCTCGTCTTCAATCAAGGCAACAACATCGAGCTCACTTTGCGCCGGAAGAAAGTCTTTTGAATCATCTTCGACCTCCTCCTGCGTCAAATCTTCTTCGTCATCGACGAATTCCAGCACACTACGCAGCTTGACCGGATATTCAATCCCTTCAAGGCAGCGCTGGCAACAAACAGTCAATACACCGTCCAGTTGCAACACTAACTGCGCTCTGTTGCGCGGGCTAAGCCTACCATCAGCACGATAACTCAATACACCCACCGAATCGGTAAGCTTATCGAGCACACGAGTCAGGCTGGCGATGGGCAATTCACCTTGCAGCGAACGTGCTTCCCGCGCAAACGCCAGACTGTTAATAACAATCCGTTGCGACATAAGGGGCGCATGATATTATTTTTGGCTTTCGAAGTCAAAGCCGGTGACGCAACTCTCTGGATTTTTCTATTTTTTCTTGGATTACCCCTATTTCTTCATGACCAATCCACAAATCGTTCTTGCCTCAACGTCTCCTTTTCGTCGGGAATTGCTTACCCGTTTAGGGCTGCCGTTTGAAATTACCAATCCAGCAACCGACGAAACCGCTTTGCCCGGCGAAACCCCAGAAGCGACCTCGCTGCGGCTGTCCGAAGCTAAAGCGCGTGCCGTCGCTGAGCAATTTCCATACGCATTAATCATAGGCAGTGATCAGGTAGCATGCCTTGATGGACAGATTTTCGGCAAACCGGGATCGCACGACAAAGCCGTAAAGCAGTTGCAAACGATGCGTGGTCGTACCGTCAACTTCTACACCGGCCTATGCCTGCTAAATGCCAGAACCGGAAAAGCTCATGTGCGAGGCGTGCCGACCCTGGTCACTTTCCGCGACCTGACGGACGACGAAATCGAAAACTACCTGCGCAAGGAACAGCCTTACAACTGCGCTGGCAGCGCCAAATCTGAGGGCTTGGGTATTGCAATCATCGCCAAAATGGAGGGCGAAGATCCGAACGCGCTGATCGGACTTCCGCTAATCGCGCTCTGCGATCTTCTGAAAGAAGAAAAAATTAAAGTAATATAAATAATACAATGCGAACTAAACTTAAAGTAAATTATGAATAAAGGGCGGCTCTTTTTAATTCCCGTGCCGCTAGGTCCGTCAGTGGTTGATGCCGTATTGCCGCAGCCGGTTCGCGACTGCGCGAAACAGTTGACGCATTTCGTTGCAGAGAACGCCAAGTCGGCTCGCGCGTTTCTCAAGTCGCTCCCGTCCGACACCCCTTTGCAGCAAATCGATATCCACGAACTGAACGAACATACGTCGCCCAATACCCTTCCTGCCCTTCTGGCTCCGCTTCTGGCCGGAATCGACATTGGACTGATCTCCGAGGCGGGCTGCCCGGCCGTTGCTGACCCAGGTGCCAATCTGGTCGCCTTGGCACACAAGGAAGGTGTCCAGGTTCTGCCGATGATCGGACCTTCGTCCATTCTTCTTGCTTTGATGGGCTCAGGGCTGTCAGGCCAGAACTTCGCCTTCCACGGCTACTTGCCGGCAAAGGATGATCTGCGGCAAAAAAGGCTTAAAGACCTGGAAAAAGATTCGCGCCAGGAAAAGCGAACGCAGATTTTCATAGAAACGCCGTATCGGAATCGGCAGATGCTGGAAACCCTGATCACTACCTGTGCGCCGACCACGAGAATTTGCGTCGCCACCGATCTTACGCTGGACAGCGAAAAAATCGTGATGCGATCTGCCGTCGAATGGCGTCGACAAGAGTTGCCGAACATTGACCGCCGGCCGACCGTATTTTTGCTGCAGGCTTGACCCGAACCATTGAATCCGCAAATTGCCTAAGAAGCCTCCATACCTTATCCTTCGTCCCTTCATTCCATTCGCCCGGCATCCAAGAAAATGAGCGTTACTATCAAAACTCCTGATGAAATCGAAAAAATGCGCGCCGCCGGTCGCCTGGCCGGCGAGGTGCTTGATTACATCACCCCTTTCGTCAAACCAGGTGTCACGACCGGCGAACTCGACAGACTCTGCCACGACTATATGGTGGACGTTCAGGGCTGCATCCCGGCCCCGCTCAACTACGCACCGTCAGGCTACAAACCCTATCCGAAGTCAATCTGCACCTCGGTGAATCATCAGGTCTGCCATGGCGTTCCCGGCGACAAGCAATTGAAGAGCGGCGATGTCGTCAATCTGGACATCACCACGATCAAGGAAGGCTATCACGGTGATACCAGCCGCATGTTTCAGGTTGGCGATGTTTCGATTCAGGCCAAACGGCTGTGCGAAGTCACCTTTGAATGCCTTTGGATTGGTATTGCCCAGGTCCGCGCGGGAGCGCATCTCGGCGACATTGGCCAAGCCATCCAGGAGTACGCCGAGAAATCTGGCTACTCGGTCGTGCGTGAATTTTGCGGCCACGGCATAGGCGCCCGTTTCCACGAAGACCCGCAGGTCGTTCACTATGGCAAGGCAGGCACTGGTCTTGAGCTGAAAGCTAACATGATTTTCACTATCGAGCCGATGATCAACGCCGGCAAGGCGGCGATCCGCGAACTGGCCGATGGCTGGACGATCGTCACCAAGGATCACAGTCTGTCGGCGCAATGGGAACACACCATTCTGGTCACCGAAACGGGGTTTGAAGTGCTGACTCTTTCCGAAGGCGCACGCATGCCGCCAGACTGGATCAAGTTGTCCGCATGAACCTCGACACCAACGCCCGCAACGAACTGCTTGTCCGCTACAAATCCCGCCTGCAATTGGGCCAGGCCACCATTCGTGAACAATACCTTGCCAATCCCGACCCGTTTTTTCTGCTGAACGAGCGTAGCGCACTGATCGACGGCCTGTTACGGGACTTATGGTGTGAAGTCAAATTTCCGGACTCATTGGCGCTGGTCGCCGTTGGTGGCTACGGTCGTCGCGAACTTTGCCCCGCGTCCGACATCGATTTGCTGTTGCTTCTTCCACAAACGCCGGACGCGCGGCTTGCAGAGCTGCTTGAACAGCTGATCAGCCTGTTCTGGGATATCGGGCTGGAAATCGGCCACAGCGTGCGTACAGTCGAAGACTGCCTGACTGAAGCGGCGGGCGATTTGACGGTTCAGACCGCGCTCGTTGAAGCCAGACTGCTCATCGGAAATACCGCGCTGTTCGAGAAATTCGAGTCAGCCTTCAAGAAGCAGCTTGACCCGCAGGCCTTTTTCCACGCCAAGCGGATGGAACAGGACGAGCGCTATCTGCGTTTTGAGGAATCGCCCTACAGCCTTGAACCCAATTGCAAGGAAAGCCCTGGCGGGCTGCGCGACCTGCAAAGCATTCTGTGGATCGCCCAGGCGGCCGGGTATGGCGATAGCTGGAAAGACCTCGAACGCCACAATTTCATCACGCACCAGGAGCAACTGGGGTTGGAGCGGCGCGAACGGTTTTTGCAACGGCTGAGAATCCAGTTGCATCTTCATGTCGGTCGTCGTGAAGATCGGCTGCTGTTCGACTACCAGACGGCACTCGCCGAGCAGCTTGGTTTTGAGGCGACACCCACGCGCCGCGCCAGCGAACAGCTGATGCAGGAATACTACCGGACAGCGAAAACGATCACTCAGCTCAATACGATTCTGCTGCAAAACCTCGGAGCAGCGATTTTTCCGTCGCCGGAGCAGACGCCACAGCGCATCAACGAGCGCTTCCAGAATTCGCACCAGTTACTCGATGTTGCGCACGAAGACGTGTTCAACGAAACGCCCGGCGCGATTATCGAGTCATTCCTGATCATGCAGCGGCACTCCGAGCTGAAAGGCATGACGGCACGAACCATACGCGCCCTTTGGCGTGCCCGTCACATGATTGACGACAGTTTCCGGAACGATCCGGAAAACAAGACACACTTCATCCAGCTTTTCAAGGCGCCGCGAGGCGTGCTGCATGAACTCCGGCGCATGAACCAGTTCGACATTCTTGGTCGCTACCTGCCCAATTTTGGCGCGATCGTCGGTCAGATGCAGCACGACCTGTTTCATGCCTACACTGTCGATCAGCACATCATGCGAGTTCTGCGCAACCTGCGCCGCTTCTCAGAGAGCGAATTCGCCCATGAATACCCGTTTTGCAGCCAACTTATCAGCAACTTTGATCGACCTTGGCTGCTTTACATGGCCGCCATCTTCCACGACATCGCCAAAGGGCGCGGCGGTGGGCATTCAGAACTAGGTATGGTCGATGCGCAGGAATTCTGCAACAGCCATGGCCTGACTGAGGAAGATGCCGAACTTGTTGTCTGGCTCGTGGGGAAACACCTCCTGATGTCGAGCGTTGCACAGAAACTGGACATCTCGGACCCAGATGTAATCAGCGACTTTGCAGCGACCGTCAAGGACGAACGCCACCTGACGGCGCTCTACCTGTTCTCCGTCGCCGATATTCGCGGCACCAGCCCCAAGGTCTGGAATAGCTGGAAAGGTCAGTTGTTCGAGCAGCTGTTCAACCAGACGCGACGCTTGCTGAACTCCGGCGGACAGGTTCCTGTCATGCAGGGCATCATTCAGGAACGGCAGGAGGAGTCAATCCGCTTGCTGCGTTATTACGCGGTTCCGGAAAAGGCACACGAGCGCCTGTGGAACCAACTCGACACCGTTTATTTCCTGCGCCACTCGACCGAAGAAATCGCCTGGCACGCCCGCGCCCTGCACTACCGCACTGACAGCAAGCAGCCGGTGGTCAAGGCGCGCATCAACCCTCACGGCGACGGCATCGAAGTCATGGCCTACACGCTCGACCAGCGCGACCTGTTCGCGCGCATGGTCGGCTTCTTCAGCCGCGCCGGCTTCAACATCATGGACGCCAAGATCCACACCACGCGCCACGGTTATGCGCTTGACAGCTTCATGCTGCTCGACGTCAGCGGGCGCGACAAGGATCGAGATATGATCCAGTACATCGAACATGAACTGACCGACCGCCTCACCCGTTGCGGCAAGCCGGAAGCTCCGGCCAGTGGACGGATTTCGCGCCAGGTCAAGCACTTTCCGATTCAACCGCTGGTCACCATCCAGGCGGACGAAAAAGGTGTTTACTTTGTCCTCTCGGTCAGTGCTGCCGACCGCCCTGGTCTTCTTTACACCGTGGCCATGACGCTGGCGGCACATGGGGCCAATCTGCACACGGCGAAGATTGTTACACTTGGAGAACGGGTTGAGGATACGTTCTTGATTACGGGCGGAGATCTTGGCGAGAGTGCCAGCCGGATCAAGCTCGAGACTGAACTATTGAATCAGCTGAAATGCTGAAGCGGAAATGAAAATACAACCACTACCCAAAAACGACTCTTGGGCAGAATAAGAATAGGCGCACGCGAAGGAGCATTCCAAATACGTGCAAGAATCAGCCAGACCGCATCCACAAACCATTCGGGGCTGAAAGCCCCGCCAAATGGCGGTCTACGCATCAATCGTTCCAGAAGCCAATATTCATGCGGGTTCTGGCGAATCACAATCACTCGGCGCGTCCAATTCGTCCGTGAATCCGAAGCAGCGGAAGTCCTTGATCCTCGCTGGGTAGAGGATTCCATCGAGGTGGTCGCATTCGTGCTGGACCACGCGCGCATGGAATCCTTCGACTATCCGGTCAATCTGCTTTCCGTACTGGTCGAAGCCGGTATAGCGAAGACGATACCAGCGAGGGACCAGACCGCGCATTCCCGGAACCGAAAGACAACCTTCCCAGCCTTCTTCGATTTCTTCGGAAAGCGGAGTCAGAACGGGGTTGATCAGTACTGTGTAGGGGACGCTGTCGGCGTCCGGGTAGCGCGGATTGTCGTCGAAGCCGAAAATAACAACGCGCAGGCTGACACCGATCTGTGGCGCCGCAAGACCTGCACCGTCAAGACTGAGCATGGTCTCCTCCATGTCGGCAATCAGGGCGTGAAGGTGCGGCGCGTCGAAGGTATCAACCGATTGCGCCTGCTGCCACAGGCACGGATCGCCCATTCTCAGGACAGGTCTAATCGCCACAGGCCAC
The DNA here is from genome assembly GCA_020047725.1 of Betaproteobacteria bacterium. GTDB lineage: Bacteria > Pseudomonadota > Gammaproteobacteria > Burkholderiales > Rhodocyclaceae > Propionivibrio. The sequence continues at coordinate 518 of JAIFNM010000301.1, read as the reverse complement.
CACTTTCTCGATGATGGTGCGCACGTGGACCATCGATTCGTGCAACACCCCTTGAATCAATCCGAAGCTGATGCCGTCGCGACTGTCAAAGCGGCCAGCGGCATAGTTCGCCACGACGCTGATTGCCGCATAGGGCACGCTCAATTCGCGCGCAAGAACGGCTTCCGGCATCCCGGTCATGCCAACCACATCCGCTCCATCCCGTTCAAAGCGATTGATTTCGGCTGCCGTTTCGAGGCGCGGCCCCTGCGTTGTTGCATAAACGGCTGATTGACTCACTTCAACCCCAGCCTCCTTGGCCGCCACGATCAGCTTCTGGCGCAGGGAACGATCATAGGGCTCGGTGAAGTCAATATGCGTGGCGGTGTTATCAGAGCCATCGTGGAAGGTCGACTTCCGGCCAGAGGTGTAATCGATGATCTGGTGAGGTATCACCAAATCACCCGGCTTGAGATCGGCCCGAATGCCACCGACCGAGGCGACCGAAATGATGGCCGCCGCGCCAAGTTTGCTCAGCG
>JAIFNM010000314.1:6461-9046 GCA_020047725.1 Betaproteobacteria bacterium | reverse complement strand
CCGGCCATGTAGCGATAGACCACGGTAGCCTTGCCGAACTGCCGCTGGCGCTCAAAATCCAGCGCCAGCCTGTAGAGATGCTCCATCAAGCCATCGTCAAGCGGACATTTGCCGAAGGCCTCATAGGCTTTGTCGAGCAACCCCTGACCCTGAAGGGACAGGCCGAGCAGACGATTCGATTCGGCCGGAAGCACATCTGATTTCGCTCGCCGACGGCGGTCGAGGTACGCGAAAACGGCATAGGCGGCTAGAAGCATGATGGCGCTCAACGCCAGCCCGAGAAGCCAGTCAGCTTTCCAGAATCCCGCCTCGCGCATTCTCATCCCTCTTCCGGCGCATCGATTAGGACGTTCTTTTTAACCCCGCCACCCAAGGAAAGGCGGCAAGACGTTACGCATTCTCACCGTTCTCCAAGATCTCAGTCAATCAAATCAGCCGCGGGGGGATTTAGCCGCCATAAGGCAACTCAACGCCCAGGCCTTGCTCACGCGCCAGGGCTTCAAGGCGAACGGCGACTGAAATATCCTGAATGGCCATCCCCTGCGACTCGAACAGTGTGATCTCTTCCGGCGTACTGCGACCGGGATGACGCCCGATAATCACGTCGCCCAGTTCAACGAGTTGCCGGTCGTTCAAGCGCCCCTTTTCCAGCGCCGGAAGCAGATCGCCGGCTTCCTTGAGCGCCGTTTCAACACTATCAACAACGATCAAGCGGCTGATCTTGAGCACATCCTCGCCGACTTCCCGACGGATTATCGAATTGGAGCCCGCCGCATTGATGTGCGTGCCCGGTGATAGCCAACTCGCATCAAACAAGGGCGTCGCAGCTGTCGTAATGGTGCTGACGATGTCGCTGCCGCGCACCGTTTCTTCAGGCGAAGACGCGGGGACCACCTCGATCTTCAGGCGCTCCGACATCTTTGTGCAAAACGCGGTCAGGCGCTCCGCGTTGCGGGAAAACACCTTGATCCGACGCAAGGGGCGTACGGCGGCAATGGCTTCAATGTGCCCTTCGGACTGCCATCCAGAGCCGAAAACACCGAGAATCTCGGATTCAGGGCGGGATAACCAGCGGGTCGCCACTCCCGATGCCGCCCCGGTGCGCATCATGCCCAGAAAATCGGCCTCAAGAACAACACGCAGGACACCCGTAGCCGCGCTGGAAACATGGACCAGGAAACGCACACCCGAACGATTGCTGGTGTAAGCCTTGTAACCAATGGCGTCGAAACCCGGTAGCGCTCCCTGCAAAATATGCAGCGCCGTTTGCGGCAGTCGCGTGCGCTGGCGCGGAATATCGATGGCCTTGCCCAGCGACAATTCGCGATGAGCGGCTTCCACCGCTTCGATCGCCAGCGGCATGGTCAGCAGCTGACGGACATTCATTTCATTCAGGAACAAAGCCATGGATCCTCCAGATTGTTGTTAACAAAGCGCGTTATTTAAAAACCAATCCTTGATTCTACCGGCATTTCATCCATACTTCGCAGACTCGATGACCCGTCGGGGTTTTGAAGCTACCATAGAGAGCTGAAGCCGTATTTTCTACTCCGAAAACCTTACGCTGAACCCGCCATGCGAAGAACACGACTGATTGCCATCCTGCTGTCCGCCCTGTTGTTGCCACTCTCAGTACAGGCCGCCAAGTGGGTCGACCTGGGAAGCAAAGGTCAAGCGCGAATCGAAATCGACACCAGCAGTATCCCGGCTACCAATGAAGGCAAATTGCGTGTCTGGCACCGCGAAAGCTATACCAAGCCCAAAACCCAAGACTCTGGCGCGTTTTCGTTCAGTCGGCTAACCGCGCTAACCGAGTTCCAATGCGAAAAGCGTACCGCGTTACCGATCCAGACGATCTATTCGGCCGAAAACGGTACCGAAATCAAGTCGGAGAGCTCCGACAGCCGTGAGGCCAGACCGATTTCTCCGGACTCGACGCTCGAAGCCGTATTCGCCTACGCCTGCAAGCCGCGCGCCAAGGCCGCCCCCCCTGCGGCCAAGGAGCCCCCTGCGCCCGCCCCTGTTGTTGAGCCGGTGGTGGACAACAAGAAAACCAAGAGCAGCAAAAAATCCAAGGAAGAAGAACACGTCGAAGCGCCGCATTGGAGCTATACCGGCCCGACGGGTACCGACAAATGGGGTACGTTGAGCACGGAATTTGCCACCTGCGGCATTGGGCAACGGCAATCGCCAATTGATATTCGCAAGACGGTTCGTGCTGATCTTCCGCCCATCCAGTTCGCCTACAAGCCGGTGCCACTTTCAATTGTCGACAACGGACACAGCATCAAGGTCGATACGCCGGGAGCCGGCAGCATGACCGTCGAAGGCGAAAGCTACGATCTCGTGCAATTCCATTTCCACAAGCCCAGCGAAGAAAAAATCAACGGCAAAGCCTACGATATGGTCGTTCATCTGGTGCATCAGTCAAAGGCAGGCAAGCTTGCCGTGGTTGCCATCATGATGGAAGCCGGCAAGGAACAAAGCCTGATCCGCACCTTGTGGACCCACCTGCCGCTCGAGCAGAACTCACCGATCAACCGTCCCGAGGTCAAGATTGATCCAGCACAACTTCTGCCGGCGAA
>JAIFNM010000314.1:0-6438 GCA_020047725.1 Betaproteobacteria bacterium | reverse complement strand
ACCGAGGGCGTGCTATGGCTGGTCTTGAAGACACCGATGCAGGTTTCAAACGAACAGCTCGCCGGCTTTGGAACCATATATAAAAGCAACGTGCGGCCGGTGCAACCGGTGAATAACCGGCTGATCAAGGAATCCCGCTGAGAGGAGTAGTAGTTATGTCACTCGTATCCCTTTCATTAACTCTTCTGCCGATCTTCATCATTCTGTGCATGCTGATCGTCTGGAAGAAGCCGGCTGATGTCAGCGGAGTCGTCGGTTGGCTGGCTATATCGGTCGTTGCGATGATGGCCTTTCAGACGACGATTGAAGTCATTTTGCGCTCGACGGCCGCTGGCTTCATCCGCTCCTTCTCCGTGTCGCTGATCGTGGCCATGTCGCTGCTCCAGATGGCCTACATGGAAAAGACAGGCGCGTTGAAGCGAATCATCATTTTCATCAAGACCATTGCCCGCGAGAACCGGGCGGTCCAGATCATGATGATCAATATCGGGTTTGGCACGCTGATGGTGGCGGTGGGAGCAACCCCCGTATCCCTGCTGCCCCCGATTCTCATAGCCATGGGTTACTCAACCTACGTCGCGATTGCCCTGCCTGCAATCGGTTACGACGCACTGTGCACCTACGCACTGCTCGGCGCACCGATTGTCGTGTTTGTCGATGTTGCCAACAGCTTTCTCGGCAAAGGGAATGAAATCAGTCTTTCACAGGCGGGGATGGTGTTCTTCATGTTCCTGCCCATTGTTTCGACACTGATCGGCATTTGCATGCTGTGGATTGTCGGCCGATGGACGGCGCTGAAAGAGGGATGGCTTCCCTGCCTGATTACCGGCGCCGTGATCGGCCTTGTCTCCTATGTCACCAACCGTTACGACAATCTCGTTGTTCTCACCGGCATTCTTTGCGGCCTGGCCGTAATCGTCGCCATGATCGCCTACCTTAAAATCACTGGCCGGAAGTTGATCGACAAGAGCCAGCTGACGAAGGAAGAGCTGGCGTACGAAGCGAGTTATCCGCTTTGGCGGGCGCTCAGCCCGTGGTTGATTCTTGTTCTTTTGATCCTGGCGCTGAATGTCCCCAAGGACATCTTCAACTATCTCTATCGCGAGCTCCGCCTACCCATCAACGGACTGACCGCCAACGGCGCCCCGCTTGAAACACGGGCGCTGTGGCAGGCCTATACCTGGATTTTCGCCAGCATCCTGCTCTCGATCCCGTTCATTCGTCCGAGCCGCGTTCAGATCAAGAACTCGATAGACGTGTGGGTCAAACGCGCGCCGCGTCCGGTCTTTTCTGCAGCGATATTTTTCGCCATTGGCGAGATCATGAACATGTCGGGCTTCAGCATGGCGACCAAAACCTTTGCCGTCCCGAGCATGGTCAAGGTGCTGGCGGATTATTCGGCGCAGTTCTTCTCGGGGGCCTACGGAGCCGTTGTTACCTTCATCGGGCTGTTCGGCGGCTTCATCACCGGCAGCGAAGCATCGACGATTGCCATGTTCGGCAAATACGCCATGACCACGGCAAAGAACCTGAATATGGATACGCACGGACTGATCCTGATCATGGCCGGACTCGCCTTTGGTGGTGGACTGGCCAGCGTCATCTCGCCGGCGAAGCTGCAGAATGCTGCCGCGTCAATCGACAAACTCGGCGCGGAAAACGAGGTGATTCGAACCGCCTTCGTCTTCTCAATTCTCCTGACGCTGGTGACATCGCTTTTTCTACTGCTGTTCCTGAGCTTGAGCTAAGAAAAAAGCCGGAAGTGTTCCCACTCCCGGCTCCTGCTTTTTGCGTCTTGGCGCTTAGAGCAGCGACTTGAGCAGTTTGGCCATTTCGGACGGGTTGCGTGTTACTTTGAAGCCGCATTCTTCCATGATCGCCAGTTTGGCATCGGCCGTATCGGCACCGCCGGAAATCAACGCTCCGGCGTGACCCATGCGCTTGCCGGCCGGCGCGGTAACACCGGCGATGAAGCCGACCACCGGCTTCTTCATGTGCGTCTTGCACCACACGGCCGCGTCAGCTTCGTCCGGACCGCCGATTTCTCCGATCATGATGACGGCGTCGGTATCCGGGTCGTTGTTGAACAACTCCATGACGTCCCTGTGCTTCAGGCCATTGATCGGATCGCCACCGATACCGACGGCTGACGACTGACCCAGACCGATTTCAGTAAGCTGGGCCACGGACTCGTAGGTCAGCGTACCCGAGCGCGACACGACTCCGATTCGTCCTTTGCGGTGGATATGCCCCGGCATGATGCCGATCTTGATTTCATCCGGCGTGATCAGACCCGGGCAGTTGGGCCCGAGCAACAGCGTTTCCTTGCCGCCAGCGGCCACTTTCTGCTTCATCCGGCTGCGCAGTTCGAGCATGTCACGGACCGGAATGCCTTCGGTGATGCAGATAGCGAGATCGAGATCGGCTTCAACCGCTTCCCAGATTGCGGCAGCTGCGCCAGGAGGTGGAACGTAGATGACAGAAACGGTGGCACCTGTGGCGCTTGCGGCATCCTTGACCGTACCGTAAATCGGAATGCCAAAGATCGACTCGCCTGCCTTCTTCGGGTTAACCCCGGCGACGAAGCAGTTCTTGCCGTTGGCGTATTCCTGGCATTTTTCGGTATGGAACTGGCCGGTCTTGCCGGTAATTCCCTGGGTGATGACTTTGGTATCTTTATTGATCAGTATCGACATGGTGGCTCCCTTACTTGACGGCCGCGACAATCTTTTCGGCCGCTTCGGCCATGGTATCGGCTGAGATGATCGGCAGCCCGGATTCTTTGAGCAGTTGTTTGCCCAGTTCCTCGTTGGTTCCCTTCATGCGTACCACCAGCGGCACGCTCAGATGGGTCTCGCGCACGGCGGCGATCACGCCATTGGCAATCGTGTCGCACTTCATGATGCCGCCGAAGATGTTGACCAGGATGCCCTTCACGTTATTGTTCCCAATCATGATCTTGAACGCTTCCGTCACCTTCTCGGTCGTTGCACCACCGCCAACGTCGAGGAAGTTGGCCGGCTCGCCGCCGAACAACTTGATCACGTCCATCGTTGCCATTGCCAGTCCTGCGCCGTTAACCAGACAACCGATATTGCCGTCCAGCGATATGTAAGCCAGGCCAAACTTGGATGCCGCGATTTCGTTCGGATCTTCTTCATCGAGATCACGGTAGGCCATGATTTCTGGCAAACGATAGAGCGAGTTGTCGTCGAAATTGAATTTGGCATCGAGCGCCTTGATGTCGCCATTGCCTTCGAGGATTAACGGATTGATCTCGGCGAGCGAGGCATCCGTCTCCATGTAACAGGTGTAAAGATTCTTCAGAGCCGCCACTGCCTTTGGCACGGACGCCGCCGGAACACCAATCCCGGTTGCCAGCTCAGTCGCCTGCGCATCGGTCAAACCATCCGCCGGATCGACATAGACGGTAAGGATTTTCTCCGGCGTGCTATGTGCGACTTCCTCAATGTCCATACCACCTTCGGAAGAAGCCATCACGGCCACTTTCTGCGTGCGGCGATCAGTCAGAACGGCGACGTAGTATTCCTTGCGGATATCGGCACCTTCCTCGATCAACAGACGGCGTACTTTCTGGCCTTCCGGCCCGGTCTGGTGCGTCACCAGTTGCATGCCCATGATCTGGTTCGCGTACTGCCGCACTTCGTCGAGCGATTTGGCGACCTTGACGCCGCCGCCCTTGCCACGGCCGCCCGCATGGATCTGGGCCTTGACCACCCAGACTTTGCCACCCAGCGATTCCGCCGCACTGACAGCCTCATCGGCTGACGGACAATACACCCCGCGCGGAACCACTACCCCGAACTTTTTGAGAAGTTCTTTTCCCTGATATTCATGAATTTTCATGCGCCATCCTTGCTTGAATTTAAGTGACGAGCTTTAGGCAGGTGCCCCTGCCCGGGGTTTTGGCCACGATACCAGCGCGGGTAATAGCGCTTGACCGTTTCCGAATGCGAATCCAGTGCGTGGCAGCGATCAAGCTGATACGGCTTGTGTGCGCTGTCATCGTTGTCGAGAACTTCACTGGCAAATGTTTGCAATGCGACGGTCGGCAGGAACATCAACAGTTCGCTCACGTGCGCGCAACCACGCGTACTGCCGAACAGTTCCTTGACCGCCTTGCGAAATCCGTGAAACAGATTCAAACCGATGATCGCCGAATAGTCGACCGGGACCTTCTCGCACGCGCCCATGTAGGGAGCTGCATCGGTACAGGTCGCTGCGTCGAGGATATTCATCTTGTCGTCGATGGTCACGCGCACCGACATGTCATGTACAGCCTCGCCCGGTTTGCGCAGGCCGGACGACAGCGGGTAATCCTGATCCTTTGTATCAACCATGCGCGCCTCGATATCCCACAGACCATCCACGCGCTTGTAGCCGTCAAGCGTGACGTTGCGCTGATGGAGGCGGGCGCGCGGAGCGCCGGGAGGAGGAAGTGGCATCGTTGATCCAGAAGCGATAGGTCAGTGTAAGTTCAAATAAAAAAACTGCGCGAAAAATTCGATTTTCTATGGCGCGAGCAAACTGTGCTTCATCCCGGAGTTCTTTCCCCGCACGCGATACCGATTGCCGTACGTTACCGGCAACGAAAACCGCCCGTCAAAAACATGATGAATCGCCCTTCTGCTGTTTTTCTGCAACCATCGCGTTATCGATAACGCCGTTTCTTGTTTTCATTCAGCTGGCTTGGCAACCCCACAATCTCGCCAAATCACACACTGAAGTAATTGGAGTACGGCTTTTCGATATTGTTCAATAAATCATTGAAGAAAAATGCCAGGCGGCTGATCAGGTGCGTTTAGCCAGGCTCTCAACGTAGAATGAGAACTGAATTGACTTACATCAACATTACAAGCCCATGAAAACTACGCCGATCCGTTATTCCATTCGTCCAGCCAATCCCGCCGCCCACAGCTTTGAAGTGATATGCACGGTTGACGTACCCGACCCGGATGGTCAACGCTTTGCCCTGCCGGTGTGGATCCCCGGCAGCTATCTGATTCGCGACTTTGCACGGAACATCGTCACCATCCGCGCCGAATCCGGGGGCAAAGCGATTCGCCTGGAGAAGACTGACAAGCACACCTGGCAAGCCGCGCCACTGAACCAGTCCGCGCCACTGACCGTCACCTGCGAGGTCTATGCCTGGGATCTTTCGGTGCGCGGCGCTCACCTTGATGAAACACACGCCTTCTTCAACGGCACCAGCGTTTTCCTGAGCGTTCTCGGACAGCAAGATTCAGCCTGCCTTGTCGACATCCTGCCGCCCGAAGGCCGCCAGTTCAAGGACTGGCGCATCGCCACGGCCCTTGAACCGGCACACGGTGAGAAGCGTTGCGCAAAATCGCATGGCTTCGGCCTCTACCGCGCTGCCAGCTACGATGAACTGATCGACCACCCGGTCGAAATGGGCCGTTTTACGCTGGCACGCTTTGAAGCCTGCGACGCTCCACACGAAATCGCCATCACCGGTCAGCACGACTGTGACATGGATCGCCTTGTCGCCGACCTCAAGCGCGTCTGCGAATGGCAGATCCGCTTCTTTGGCGAGCCCGCGCCGATGCCGCACTACACGTTCCTCGTTACCGCCGTCGGCGAAGGCTACGGCGGCCTCGAACACCGTGCCTCGACCGCCCTGCTCTGTTCGCGCAACGACCTGCCGTACAAGGGGATGAAAGAGATGACCGAAGGCTACCGGACCTTTCTCGGGCTGTGCAGCCACGAATACTTTCACACCTGGAACGTCAAGCGCATCAAACCGGCGGCATTTACCCCCTACGATTTGACCCGCGAGAATCACACGACACTGCTCTGGGCGTTTGAAGGCATCACTTCCTACTACGACGATCTGGCACTTCTGCGCAGCGGCGTCATCGAACTCAAGGACTGGCTGGAACTCACGGCCAAGACCATCAGCGCCGTCCAGCGCACACCCGGTCGCTTGAAGCAATCGCTTGCCGAATCGAGCTTCGACGCCTGGAGCAAGTTCTACCGGCCGGATGAAAACACTCCGAATGCCGTCGTCAGCTATTACGCCAAGGCGCTCGCGCTTGATCTCACGCTGCGCCATCAAACCAAAGGAAAGACTTCGCTCGACGACGTGATGCTCGCGCTCTGGCAGCGGTATGGCAAGACCGGCGTCGGCGTTGGCGAGCACGATGTCCAAGTAGTCGCCGAAGAACTCTCAGGGTTGAATTTCAAGCGGTTCTTTGCGAACACTGTTCACGGCACCAATGAATTGCCACTGAAGAAACTGCTTGCCCACGTCGCCATTAAACTGGAATGGGAAACGGCCAAGCTTCCCTCGCTCGGAATAAAAACATCGGGCGAAGGCAACGAAGTCAGGCTGGCAACGGTTTACGACGGCGGTGCGGCGCAGGCGGCGGGGCTGTCTGCCGGCGACCTGCTGATCGC
>JAIFNM010000120.1 GCA_020047725.1 Betaproteobacteria bacterium | reverse complement strand
CCAGTTGCGCGGCCAGCTTGGCGGCAGGTTCCGGGATTGCGTCAGCGACGCCGGCCAGGCTGACGCCCGGATTGCGGGCGGCATTCGATGCGTGGATTTGGCCGATGCGACCGGCACCAATAACTGCCATTCTGATGGTCATGATGCGCTTTCTCCTTTTACCTATCGCCTGCGTGCTGCCCACCTCTCCGACCAAGGCCAAATTTCTTCAGCTTCGGTCAAGCTTTAACGGGCAAGCACGTTCCAATATCGCTGTTTAGGTTGAATCAATTATTCGAACGCAAGCCAACTGCTTCCAGCGTCAGCCGACTGCGCGCAGCGGACCATGAAACGCACGCTTTCGAGTCCGTCATCAACAGTAGGCATCCATTGGTCACCTAGAAGTGCTTTGGCCCCGCCATCTTTTGACATCGCCAGTGCGAAACGTCGGTAAAGGTTGGCCCACGAATCGAAATAGCCAGCAGGATGGCCACCGCCTACGCGTTCAAATCTTGCCGAGCTGTCAAGATACCCGTGACCGCGCTCGTAGGTCATTTCAGGCTTGCCGGCGAAGGCAACCTTTAGTTGGTTTGGATGCTCATCCCACCACTCCACGCTGCCTTTCGATCCGATCACGCGGACCTTGAAGCCGTGCGCGCTACCGATATTGACTGCGCTGGCCCAAAGCGTGCCCACGGCATTGCCATGATAGCGAATCATGATATGGGCATCGTCTTCCAAGGGAGCGCGTGACGCCACAAAACTACGACGCAGGCAACAAATCTGATCGACCTTCAATCCGGAAATCAGTTGCCCCATCTGGAAGCAATGGGTTCCGATGTCACCAATCACATACGTAGGTCCTGATACTGCTGGCGTCACACGCCATTTTGTACCCGGATCCGCACTTTCCACCTCGGCCGCGTGGTAACCGTGCGCAAACTGCATCTGAACGACGCGAATATCACCCAACTCGCCATTACTGACCATGGCCCTGGCTTGCTGCACCATTTCGTAGCCGGAGTACCCATACATCACGGCCAGAATGCGCCCTTGCTTCTCAGAGAGCGCCTTTAACTCAACCGCCTCGTCTTCGTTGATGGTGAGCGGCTTCTCGCAAATGACATTTAATCCAGCGAGTAGCGCTGCTTTACTAATGGCGTAGTGCGAGTTGTTAGGCGTTGCAATTGAGACTACTTCGATTCCGTCTGGTCGCTTTGCCTCGGCCTCGAACAGGGTTTGGTAGTCGGAATAGCACCGCTCAGCACTCAAGCCAATACTGACGCCAAACTCACGGCCGCGTACCGCGTCAATATCGAACGCACCGGCGACCAGTTGCATCATGCCGTCGCGGGCGGCGGCGTCACGGTGCGAAAAACCAATCTGGCTACCTTTACCGCCCCCGACCATACCCCAACGGAGCGGCCTCTCGAGTAGTTTTGACTCTGTAAACATAATGTGATTGTCCTGGTATTTGGTAAGAACTGTTTCAATCAGATTCCCCAGAATCCTGGGGTTCAGCCATTTTTCTCCGGGTTCCGGCTGCCACCGGCCCGAACACTTTGAACCCAATCGCAATGACTGGATGCTCGTCGTTATCTGACCGAATATCCCGTCACGGCCTTGTTATCAAAGCATTATTCGGTGAATACGTATTCGTCCAGCAACCGACTGGTCATATCTGCAACGAGTTGAGTATCCATCTGCCAGTGGCGAGCGCTGACAAGTTCGTAGGACCACCAGCCGGCATAGCCGGAAGCCTTTACAGCGGCCACCCAATCGCGTACTGGGATGTCACCGTCTCCAACATAATGACCACGCAGATCAGTTTCGTCACAAACGGTGCCCGGAGGATTCTTCTTTCCATCGCCAAAATGAATGTTGTAGATAGACTTCGGATCCATCTTGGCGACATCATCGGGCTTTGTCTTACCGCCATACCACAAATGCCAGAAGTCGATAACCATTCCAAAATTATCCCTGCCAACTTCTTCAATCAGTTCGAGACTTTGTGAAAGCGAATGGATAGGTGACCACGCCACCGGCTCCAACTGAAATCGCACACCGTACTCTGCGCCCAGTTCGGCGATCCGCCGAATGTTTACTGCCGTGAGCTTTCGGATCTCGGACCACGGTCTCCTTTCGAGCGCCAGTAACGGCACCAACTGAATGCATGTGCAACCGACATTCTTTGCAAACTGAGATAGAACCTCGGTCTCCTTTAGCATTTGATGGATGGACGCATCGTCCGTTCGTTCGACGTGCGCGACATCATTGATGCTGATCATCTGCATTTCATGTTTCTGCAAGGCTTGAACCACTAACTCAGGTTTCAGCCCACTTTCCAAATAATCATGTACTTTCGTACCCGCCATTTCCAGGCCAGCAAAGCCGGCCTGTTTGGCAATGCGAATATCTGAAAGCATGTTGCTCTTCCAGATTGACTTGGTATGTAACGCTTTCCGGTTTGAGGAACTCAATGTGCTCACCTTTTGCTGGCTATTTGCCTAGATGTTTCCGTATGAACTTGCGCGCAATGATGGCGTATTCCAGCGGGTCTGCTTTGGCAGGGTCCTGCTCGGCCTCAATCACGATCCATCCGGAATAGTCACTGGCTTTCACAATGGCAAAGATGTCATCCCAGTTAACCATGTCGCCATCGCCGGGAACGGTGAACATGCCTTCCTTGACACCCTGCAAAAAGCTCCATTTCTCGGCTTTGAATGTTTCCAGCACCGGTTTGCGCACATCCTTGAAATGAATGTGACGGACGCGACCGATGTATTTCTTCAGAATTGCAACGGGATCCTCACCTGCTACAACGGAATGGCCAGTATCAAATAGAAGATAAACAAGTGTCGGATCGGTCAAACTCATCAGTCGATCTATTTCAGCCAGCGTTTGAATGCCGGTACCGACGTGCGGGTGGAAGCAAAGACTCATCCCTTTAGCGTTCGCACGACGCCCCATCTCATTGAGGCCCATCGCCAGGTTCTCAAACTGCTTGTCCGTCAGTTGCGGACAATTTGCAAACAATGGGGTCGCTTCCTGCCCATGAACGGTTACACCGCACTCGCCAACCCCGACGACTCGTGCTCCCAGCGAATAGGTATAGTCCAGGTGCTTATCAAGAGCCTCGAACGTCTTGTCATTCTCAAAAGTTGTGAGCAGACTGCTGAACCACATGTTGCAGATTTGCATGCCACGAAGGTCCAGCGCCTTCTTCAGTGTTTCAAAGTCTTTGGGATACTTATTGCCGCCTTCGCTTCCAGTGTAGCCCGCCAGGGCCATCTCGCTCAGACACTGCTGATAGGTCAATTCTCCGCCCAAAGAGGGCAGATCATCATTGGTCCAATTGATGGGTGCGCAACCAAACTTAATGTCCAACATGTATTTCTCCTTTAGTATTTTCTGAGAGTTTTTACAACCGAATCCAGTTTTTCGTATGCTTTTTGGACATCCGGGCTTTCTGCGACAGATGCCGTACCAACGCGCCAGAAGCAACCAAATCCTTCGGTCATCGTTCCGGGTAGTACCGAGATTTCAATCAGGGTCGTCGTTGGCTCCTTCTTGCTCTGTTCAATCGCTGACTTGAGATCCTCAAGGGTCCTGACCCTGAAGGCTTTCACCCCATAGCCTTCAGCAATCTTGACGTAGTCAATAGGCAGGTACGCGCCACTCAACTTTCCCGTGTTGTTCTCACGGAATCTGAATTCCGTGCCAAATGTACCGATGCCCTGAGAGCGCTGGAGATTGTGAATACACTGGTGCCCGCTGTTATTAAAAAGCAGTATGTTGATCTTCTTCCGCTCCTGGAGGCTTGTGACCAGGTCCGAGTGAGACAGCAAGAACACGCCATCCCCCATGAGTGCATAGACCTCGTTCTCGGGATGTGCAAGCTTGACGCCAAACGCGCCAGAAGCTTCATATCCCATGCAGGAGAAGCCGTACTCCAAATGGTAGGTACCCGGCTTCCTGACCGTCCAAATTCTCTCAAGGTCCGACGGAAGGCTGCCTGAAGCCGAGACGATAATGTCGTCCTCGTCAAGCAGCTTGTTCAGTTCCATCAGCACACGCGCCTGCGAAAGCCCGTCCGGCAGAACCACGGACGCCATCTTGTCGAGTTCTTTCTGCCACTTGTCCTTGGCAGTCCGTATTTCATCAGTATATGAACTGACGTAGTTCTTTTCCTTCAGGCGTTGCCAAACGGCCAATAGTCCCTCTTTTGCATCGGCTACCAGCGAATGGGAGTCCATCTTCAATGAGTCCATTCTGCTGACATTGATGGATAACATGGGCACCATCGTGTCCTTGAAACCACCTTTTGAGTTGGTTACAAAATCATTGAGCTTAGTTCCAACTGCGATTATCAGGTCGGCGTCCTTCATCAAAAGATTGGAAGCCAACGTTCCACATATCCCGGCGCACCCAACATAGTTGGAATGGTCATGCGGAACTTCGCCCTTTCCGGCCTGCGTTTCACCAACAGGAATATTGAAATCTGCGGCAAACTGCCCCATCACGATCCCGGCATCGCTATAACGCACGCCTCCGCCGGAAATGATAAATGGCTTCTTTGATTTTGATATCAGATCGACCGCGCGCTCAACCGCACTCGCTGCCGCCGGTGCGCGATCGATAAACCAAAGCCGTTTTTCTAGGAATTCAACTGGATAGTCGTAGGCTTCACCCTGAACGTCCTGCGGCAGGCACAAAGTGACTGCGCCGGTTTTTTCGGGATCGGTTAAAACACGCATGGCATTCAGGCAAGCGGTCATCAGTTGTTCCGGACGGGTAATCCGATCCCAGTATTTGCTTACCGGCTTGAAGGCATCGTTCACGGTTAACGTGTAGTCTGTCTCATCCTCAAGCTGCTGAAGTACGGGGTCAGGCTGACGATCTGCATAGGTGTCAGAAGGCAGCAGCAAGAGCGGAATGCGATTTACTGAAGCCGTCCCGGCTGCCGTAACCATGTTCAAGGAGCCCGGCCCAATTGACGCGGTACAAGCATAGATCGCCCGCCTGCGCTTCTGCTTCGCGTAGGCCATGCAGGCGTGCGCAATATCTTGCTCGTTCTTTCCTTGTATAAAGGTAATCTCGTTCTGATACTGCTCTAAGGCCTGCCCCAGCCCGACCACGTTCCCGTGGCCGAAAATACCCATGACCCCATGCACGAATTTGGTCTCCTGACCATCAGCAACAACATACTGCTGATTCAAGAATTGCACCAAAGCCTGTGCCATCGTTAATTCTTTGAAATTGCTCATAGCTCCCTCTGATTGCGTGCGGGTTGATACTGAAACACCCTGTATTCCGAATATCCAAGTGGTAATTGACTACCGTTCCGGCCAGTACTTGGCACCGACCTGCTCGACCCACAGGTGCTCTGGCTCAAAGGTTGGTTTGACGTAGGGATTGCCATCAAGATTTCTAATAATCCACAAGAAATACATGGCATATCCAGGGGCGGCAACCTGAGGATGTACAAGATTCGGCGCAATCTTTACGGTATCGTTGTGTTCAAGCAGAACCGCTTCATCGCCAAGTTTCATCAACCCAAAGCCGTTTTCCGGCGAAAGTTTGTAGAAATAGATCTCGGGTTGTTCGTGGTAGTGGGAAGGAAATCCAGCCCATTTTCCGGGATAGTGGACATCTTCTCCGAACATAATATTTGATTCCGGAGACAGTCGGATGTCTTGTGCGGTTCGGACAATTCGTGTTCCGACGCCATTCATACTGCCCTCGCCGCGGATCTCCTTAACTATCGCTTCATTGCAGCGAATGGCCGACTCAAAAACCCGGTCATTCTCAGTTCGAATTACAGCCACCTCAGCGTCTTCACTCAGTCCCACAATTCTTACGCTTACACCCGTTGGAACATTGAGGCACCAAAGGTTGTCGTCGAGAAAACTTTCACGACTCGCCGTCTCGTGTCGATCTGAATAGAACACCTCGATCTCACCGTACAGCAGAACGAAAATCCGCTCCAATGAGTAATCATCTTTGAACTCTAGACCTGATGACAATTTCAGGATTCCAAAATCCATCATCATGTCGTTATGTGTACCATTATGTGATGTAATCTGGTTGAATCCAGCGATAAATGGCTTTTCTTGTCTAATTCTCATATTCATTAACCTTTGTCCATCAAGACAATTCAGAAATCAACTTTAATGCCGTATTCTCGACTTGCAT
>JAIFNM010000194.1 GCA_020047725.1 Betaproteobacteria bacterium | reverse complement strand
TAGCGGCCGAACAGCGGCAGACGTTCCGCAATGAAAGCCTGCAAGGACTGCAAGGCCTGAGCGCGCGTGACGGGCCAGGCAAAGCTTTCCAGCCGGCCGGGGTGGGTCGCGAAGCGGGTGTTGACCAGTAACATAACCTCGCGCGTCACGGCATCGGCGGCGAAGGTGGTGCGCGGTGGAACGGCGCCCGGGCCCGTCGCGCCGAAGGCCTCGCGGTTGTCGGCGTCGAAGTTCCATTGGCCACCGATGGGCACATCGCCCTCCATCAACACGTCGTGACGCTTGCGCTGCTCACGATAGAAATACTCCATGTGCTCACGATAGAAATACTCCATGCGCAGGGATTTTCGACCCTTGGCATGCTCCGCGAACTCGCGCACGCTGACGAAGAAATGGCGGTCTTCGCGGATCTCCAGCGGCAGGCTGGCCGCTTCGGCTACGCTCTTGATCACCTGCAAAACGCGCCAGTCGCCCGGGGCGGTCATGATCAGACGGGCCGGTCGCAGGCGTTCAATGTCGGCCTGTAACTGCATGCCGAGACTGCCGGCGTTGCCCGGGGCATCAAGACGCGTGTAGTGGAGTGGCCGGCCGGCGGCTTGCAGGGCCAGCGCGAAGTGGCGCATCGCCGCCAGGAACATCACCGTGCGCGGCTTGCTCGACCAGACATGGGTCGACTCCTCGGCCACCTCGGCCATCCAGACGGCGTCCACACCGTCATCGAAGCCGTCGAAGGCGGCGGCATCGAGGTTGAGCTGGTCACCCAGCACGATGATCAAGTCGCGCAACTCAGCCATGCGCAGCCTTGCTGCGCCTGCAGGCATCCGAGCAGTACTTCACCTCTTCCCAGTTCTTCGCCCAGTGACGCCGCCAGCTCATCATCAGGCCACAGACCGCGCAAGGTTTACTCGGTAACGCGGCCTTGTTGCCGCGAAACCCTGATTTGCTCAGCGTCATTGGAACGCCTGACGGGCAGCGAGCACACCGGCCGAATCGACGACTTGTCTTGCAAGGGCTTGACCGCTCAGCCAGGCACCTTCGATCTTGCCGCCATTAAGCCAGTCACCGCACAATCCCACGCCCGTTTCACTATTCCAGGCGCAAGTAATGTCGAGCGCCGGGTTGGTATCGGCGTAGCGCCAGCGATGCGACGTCCAGGCATGTGGGGCGGGGGCACCGAGCGCGGAAAACTCCCTGATCAGAATGGCAGCGACGCTCTCCGCGCTGTCCTCCAAGTGCGCTTCGCTCCACGATGCGCTGGCTTGCAAGACCCAGGTTTCCTCGCCCACACGCCCGGGCTTTCTGCTGTCGCGTGCGATCCAGCGCAAGGGGTCGTGATTGACGAAGGCGGCATCGAATCCCAACTCGAGCGGGGCCTCATAGCGCAGCATGATAGTCCAGCTGCCGCGCATGACTGCACCGCCGGCCAGCGCCGCCAGCCGTGGTGCCGTTTGCCGCAACAAGGGCTCGGCTTGCGGCGCAGGCACGGCGAGCAGCAGCGCATCGAAGCGCTCGTCCAGCCAGCCATGCTCCTCGGTGCAAAGACCCCAGCCGTCAATGTGGCGCTGCACCTGGGTGGCCGTAGTCTGCAAGCGCAGTGTCAGTGCGTCCGCGAGCAGGCGGGCCGGTGCCGTCATGCGCGGAATGCCGACAAAACGCTCGATCGAGGAATCGTGCAGATTGCGTTCAGCGGTCGATTCGCCGTCGATCACCTGGAGTCGTGGGGTCCAGAGTCCTGCCACGCCAGCCTGCTGCCAGCGTGTCACCTCGGCGTGAAAGGCGGGGTGGCGGGCGCTAAAATATTGCGCGCCGTGGTCGCATTGCCAGCCGTCACCCCGGCGCGTGCTCATGCGTCCGGCCGCGCTGCGGCTCTTGTCGAACACAGTGACCTTGAGGCCGGCCTGCTGAAGCGCCGTCGCGCATGATAAACCGGCAATTCCGGCGCCGATCACGGCAATGTGACGGGGGTGATTCGACGCTGGGGTCATACGCTTTCTCGCGACGGGAGTTCGTTCATGCTCATCATCGACCATCGCTGGGAGCCTCGCCGATTGGCGATCTACGAGCAGTCAGGGCTGATCGATAATAAATACGCCAGTTTCCACGCTTAGGCCTTGAAGAGTGACTATCCATGCGGGCCGCGGGGTTGGGACGACTTCACTGCTTCCAGCGACTGCCAGCCTTGTCGCCATTGGCGACTGTCCTGGAGTTCGCGCCAGGGCAGGGTGAGTACACGCCGGGAGTAGACGGCTTCGAGCTCGACGCTTTCGATCATCGTGTCCGGAACCTCGGGCTCAATCACCTTGCTGACCAGAAAATGCAGTTCCTTGCCGCGCGGGACGACTGCCGTCCATTTGCTGAGCAGCAGCTTTTTTGGATTCAGGCGCAGCAGGGGCCTTCGGTCAGCCGTCATCGCGATTTTGCCCGACCCAGATCAGCTTCTGCACATCGATCCCCTGTTCCTTGGCCTGACGCAACAATTCCTCGCGAACACCTGCCGGCAGTTGCTTGTCCCGAGCCAGAATCCAGAGGTAGTCGCGGTCCGGTCCGACAACCATGGCCCAGCGGTACCCCTGCTGATCGAGCGCAACGACATGGTAGCCACCGTAAAACGGCCCGAAGAATGAAACCTTCAGCGAAGCGCGTGCCGGATCGCCCGTGAATAAGGCACGGCCCTCGGCCTGGCGCCATTCCCCGCGCTTGCTGTCGAAACCGCGGTTGATTACCTCGACGCTACCATCGCCCTGCTGGCGATAGGTGGCGCTGACATCGCTCAGACCGCGCTCGAATGAATGATCGAGGCGTGCGACCTCATACCACTTGCCGACATAGCGCTGGACGTCGAATGGCGTGACGGCGGTCATTCCAGCGGGCGGTGTCGTCGAGCAGGCACTCAAAACCGCTAGTGTGGCCATTAACAGAGATCCCAGTCGAACTGACCGCCAGTTGATATGGATGTTTCGGATCGCAGGTAGTAATAAATGGATCATGTGTTGTCCTAGACAAAAATTGATTATATTCGTATTATTATTACTCGGGCAAAATTATTGCACTATTTTGTCCACGACATTCTGGAATGCCCAGACGATCACTTGTTGATACATTATGGAGGGAGCATGGGGAAAAAAACAGCATTGATCACCGGCGGCGCAGGTGGCCTGGGCAAGTCGCTTGCCGACAAGCTGTCGGCAAGCGGCTGGAATCTCATCGTGACCAGCCGGGATGGCGAACGCTTGAGGCAAGCCTACGGTAACAGTCATCTTCAGATCGTCGCCGATTGTTCTACCGTTGCCGGTGTTTAGCCAAGGCCAATCAACTGGCGCCGGATGCGCTGGCGCACTGTGTCGGCAATATTCGCCTGGGGGCCATGCACCGGATGTCCGAGAGCGATTTCATGGATTGCCTCAACGCCAATTTGATCAGTGCCTTCCATACGCTTTCCGCCTTTGTAGGTGCGCTTCGCGATCGCAACGCGCATGGCGCCGCGGTGCTGGTGTCGTCTGCCGCCGCCCGCATCGGAACGCCCAATCACGAAGCCATTGCCGCCGCCAAGGCCGGCGTTGAAGGGCTGGTGCGTGGCGCTGCTGCGACCTATGCACCCGCGGCGATCCGCATCAACGCCGTTGCGCCCGGTCTCATGGACACGCCGGCGGCGGGGCGCATTCTGTCCAGTGCGCTTTCGCGCGAAGCGGCGGCGCGCCAGTATCCGCTGCCGGGGATCGGCACCCCCGACGAACTGGCCGAGCTGATGCTCTGGCTGCTTTCGGACTGCGCCGCCCGCGTTACCGGACAGGTGTGGTCGATGGATAGCGGCTTTTCAAGCATCCGTCCACTAGTGAAATGAAAAGCCATGAACTCGCCAGCAAACATCTCACGCCGCGCCGAACACCACATCTCGCTGCCGGACGCCTTGCCAGCCACCGTTGCCTGGCTGGGCTATGGCGGGCTAGTGCCTTTTATCGCAATGGCACTGGCCACCGTCATTGACGATCACCATGCCGCACTCTGGTCCGACGCGCTGATCGCCTACGGCGCCGTGATCCTCAGCTTTGTCGGCGCCCTGCATTGGGGCTTTGCCATGACCTTGGGCGAGCTCGAGCCGGCACGCCGTAATGCCTGCTTCGTCTGGAGCGTCGTGCCGGCATTGCTGGCCTGGCCGGCGCTGCTGCTTTCGTCGGCGATCGCGAGCTGTATCCTGTTTGCAGGTTTCCTTGCCAACTACTGGCAGGACAGGCGCCTCGCCGGCTACGCCCGGCTGCCCGCCTGGTACCTGCCCCTGCGTTTCAGGCTTAGCGGTGTTGCCTGCCTGTGTCTTGTCGCCGGCGGCTTCCTCGTGAGCTGGTGACAATTCGGAATCAGTAAGGAATCCATGAGCTGCGTCAATTGCCTCCTCTCCCTTGATCCGCCGTTCAGGGGCAAGGCGCGGGAGCTGACTTATCGGCCGTGATTCGTCAATCCGGACGAGATGGCGGGTCTATTGGTGATGCTGCTCTACGCAACGTTTGAACACTATTACAATAATTGTTGTCATAGTCGTGCTTGTCCTAGATCCTGCAGATTCACATCAACTGAAACGGCCTTTCATGAGCGACTCTTCGAATACATCTGACAAACCTGCCATACAGCCGGTTTCCACCCGGATCCGCGAGCGGATCACCAGCGCCAGGCAGCGCTTCCACGCTAACGACAACATCGCGGCTTATCTCGAACCGGGCGACCTGGAGGCGCTGATCGACGAGGTCGAAGGCAAGATGAAAGCCGTGCTCGATAGTCTGGTTATCGACACCGAGAGCGATCACAACACGCAAAACACGGCCCGGCGTGTCGCCAAGATGTACCTGACCGAAGTCTTTCGCGGCCGCTACATGGCGGCGCCTGCCTTGACCGAGTTTCCCAACGTCGAACGTCTTAACGAACTGATGATTGTTGGTCCGATTACCGTGCGCAGCGCCTGCAGTCATCACTTCTGTCCGATCATGGGGCGGTTGTGGATCGGTCTGATGCCGAATGAGCATTCCAACCTGATCGGGCTTTCCAAGTACTCGCGCCTGGCCGAATGGGTCATGAGCCGGCCACAGATTCAGGAAGAGGCGATCACGCAGATGGCCGAACTCCTGATGCGCCGGGTCAGCCCGGACGGCCTCGCGGTGGTGATGGAGGCCGACCACTTCTGCATGCACTGGCGTGGCGTCAAGGATTCCGAAACCAAGATGATCAACAGCGTCATGCGTGGCTCCTTTCTCAAGGACGCGGCGCTGCGTCGTGAATTTCTGTCATTAATCAACCTGAAGAATTGAGGCTCCGATGCTAGTTCGTCTGCTTTATGCCAGCCGCGCGACGGCTCCGCTGACCACCCCGATGGTCGATTCCATTCTTGCCCAGTCGCGTGCGCACAATCCCCGGCTCGGCATCACCGGCATGCTCTGCTACAGCAGCGACCTGTTTCTCCAGGTGCTCGAAGGCGGGCGCGATGAAGTCTGCGAGTTGTACAACACCATTGTGCGCGATGACCGCCACAGCAATGTGCGCATCCTTTGTTACGAGGAAATCGCCGAACGCCGCTTTGGCAGCTGGACCATGGGCCATGTGGACGTGTCAACGGTCAATCCATCCTTGCTGCTCAAATACGCCAAGCTTCCGGTACTTAATCCTTTCAACTGTTCCGGGCAGGCTTCAATGGCCTTGCTCGAAGAGCTGATGGCAACGGCGTCGGTGGTGGGTCGCTGCGGATAAGGCTGAACGCCGCGCCAGTTGGCGTTCTGCGAGAGGGTATGTCTGAAGGCCAATGAATACGCCAGTCTTCAGGGATATGCGAATTCTGAGCAAACCATTGTGCTCAGATCGAATGGGGATCAAGCCAGCGCTTCGCGCAGTGCTTTCAAGTAACCGATACAGAAGGCGGCTGTTGCCGGACCGTTGGGAATGTAGTCGAACGGTTCGACACTGATCGTGCCGGTGTAGCCATTGCGCTGCAGTCCCGCGAGGATGGGCGCGAAGGCCATCTCTCCCTGGCCTGGTCCTCGCCGGTTCGGATCATTGACCTGAACGTGCCCGATCAGTCCGGTCGGCAGCCAGCGATCGATCAGATCGGGTACCGGCTCGCTTTCGCCGAGCCCGGCCGCACTGCAATCAATCATGGTGCGCAGGTTGGGGTGGCCGACGCCGCGAACCAGGGCGGCGGCCTCGGCGATTGTATTGATGACCGGTGTTTCGTGCGCAGACAGCGGTTCAAGGCAGTAGATCACGCTGTTGGCGGCTGCCACGTCACCCACCCTGGCGAGTGCGTCCTGCAGACGGTCAACGGCAACATCGAGCGTCTCACCGACGGTGATCTGACGCTGTTTCGGTGAGCCGTGAACCAGTACCTTTCCACCCAGTTCGGCGCACAACACGGTCAGTCGGCTCATCACATCCAATGTACGCGCTCGCAAGCTGGCGTCGGAATCCGTTAGTGACAGGCCGGTGGGTTTGACCAGCAACCAGTGCAGGCCCGTAACAACCAGGCCGAAGGACTCGACCGTCGCCCGGATGCGCGCCGCTTCCCGCGCTGATATCCGTTCCGGGGTGTCGCTCAGGGTGAAGGGCGCAATTTCCAGCCCCTGATAGCCGATAGTCGCGGCGAATTCGCACTGCTGTTCCAGCGGCATGCCGGCGAGGACTTCATTGCACAGAGAGAATTTCATCATCTACAGGGAGACCGGTTGACCGCTGTCGGCGGATGCGTAGAGTGCGCGGACAAGCACCACCGTATTGCGGGCTTGGGCGCCGTCGATCAGCAGCGGGGTTCCGTTGCGTAGCGACAGTACCATGTCTTCAATCTGGCGCTGGTGTCCCGCGAAGTTGATCTGGTCCGGTGCGCCGGCGCCAGACGCGGACGACGCGTTGTCTGGCGAGCCCAGCAGCGCGGCATCGGCGGGCGTTGGGTCACGAAAGTCCCAACGCACAATGCGGTCGTCTTCGATGGCAGCGCAGCCAAACTCGCCGCAAATCTCGATGCGCCGTTCCCAGCCGGGATAGGCGGCCGTAGTCGCCTCGATCGTCCCGAGGGCGCCGCTTGCAAAACGCAGCGCGGCGCAAGCGGTATCTTCGGCTTCGATATCGAGATGAACACGCCGGGTTTTCCAGGCGAATATTTCAGACGGCATACCAGCCAGCCATTGCAGCAGATCAATGGCGTGGATGGCCTGGTTCATCACCGCACCACCGCCATCCATTTGCAGAGTCCCTTTCCAGCCGGTGTAGTAAGCCGCCGAACGGTGCCATTTGATGTAGGCGCTGCACAGGCTCAGCCGACCGAAGCGGCCGGCATCGATCGCTTGCTTCAGTGCCACGGCGCCGCGTGAGAGCCGGGCCTGGAAGATGGCGGCCACTTTCACGTTGGCCTTGCGGGCCTCGGCAAGCAGCCTGTCCACACGTTCGACCGTGATTTCGAGCGGCTTTTCGACGATCAGGTGCTTGCCGGCACGGATGGCCTGCAGTGCCGGCTCAAGATGCGCACCGCTGGGCGTGGTGATGCAGACGATCTGGATGTCCGGGTTGGCGAAAAAGGCTTCAGCAGAATCGGTGTAGAACGGCACGTCGTTCTTTTGCGCAAAATCACGGGCGCGATCAAGCACGCTGTCAAGTGCGCCAACGACACGGATATCGTTTTTTTCGCTCAGTGCCTTGATGGCCTTGGCGTGGTAGTTGGCGATCATGCCGGTACCGACAATGCCGAAGCCGATCGTATTGGCCGCACTCATGGAACAATCCTTTCTGCCTGTTGCTGAGCCTTGAGCGCCAGTTCGCACACTTTGAAGCAATGAGCATGCGGCATGGCCGTTTCAGTACGTTCAAAAATATCGCGCCACAGGTCTGTGTAGTAAGGCAAGGGCGCTGAGGAACAGTCGATATAGCGGCTGCCCTCATGGTTAACCAGGAACAGGTGATCCTTGCCGGGGCGTCCGCAAATGTCGATGTACTTGCGCAGTTCGAGGTAGCCTTCACTGCCAAGTATCGTCAAGCGTCCATCCCCCCAGGCATCCAGACCGTCCGGTGTGAACCAGTCGACACGGATATAGCCACTGGCCCGGCCGCGAGCCAGCAGTATTTCGCCGAAATCCTCCAGGCCCGGGTCATCGGGGTGGCCAAGATTGCCGACTCGCGACTTGACGATGGTCGCGTCGTCAACGCCGGCAAAGTGCAGGAACTGGTCGATCTGGTGCGAAGCGATGTCAGCGAGGATGCCGCCATAGGCCTGGTGATCGAAGAACCACGCTGGTCGCAGGTGGCGGTTCAGGCGGTGTGGCCCAAGGCCGACCGTCTGCAATACTCGGCCGATGGCTCCACTGCGAACCAGCTCGGTGGCAACGGTGACGGCGCGTACCTCGAAACGCTCGGTGAAATTGACGGTAAAAATGCGGCCTGTTTCGGCCTGAACGCGCCGGACTTCATCCAGTTGAGCCAGGGTGGTCATGCCCGGTTTGTCGACCATGACATCCTTGCCGTGGCGCATGACATCGATGGCCACGTCCGCTCGCTGGCAGGGAATCGCCGCCGAGATGATCAGATGGATACTTTCATCTTCGAGCAACTGGCGGCGGTCGGCCACCCGGGGAATATCCGGGAATCGCTCGACAAAGCCTTCCTGTGTGCGCACCTCATCGTGCGTCCAGTATCCAGCGCATTCGGCACCGATGACCCGCAGGCTGGCCACCTGGTCATAGATGTGCCGGTGATCAATGCCAATCACGCCAAAGCGCAATTTCGGGTAATTGTTCATTTAGCTCTTCTGTTGATGTGTTGATGTCTGCAGCAGCGCGCCCGTTTTCTACTCTTTCAGCTCTGAGTGAACAAGCAATTTTCTCAGCCAGCCGAAGGCGTTGAGCTGGGTCAGTGCCATCAGGATGATCGCGCTGGCAAAAATCAGGCTGATCGGCCGGGTGAAGAACGGTGACGGGTCGCCCGACGACAGGATCAGCGCACGGCGCAGACTATTGTCGGCCATCGGTCCAAGAATGATGCCCAGGAGGAACGGCGCTGCCGGATAGGACATTTCGCGCAGCAACAAGCCGACCAGTCCGAAAATGAACACCAGGTAGATGTCGAAGATGCTGTTGCTGATGACATAGGCACCCACCGTGCACAATACATAGACGATGGGCATCAGAATGGTGCTCTTGACCGACAGAATTCTTACCGTTGCCTTGGAGACAATCAGCGCCAGAAAGACCATGGTTATTGCACTGATCGCCATGTAAACACTGATGTCGACCACAAACCCCGGGGACTCGCTCATCAACAGCGGGCCGGGGCGCAGACCGTGCAGCCACAGTGCCGCGAGCAATACTGCAGCCGGCGCACTGCCCGGAACAGCGAAGGCATTGTTGCCGGTTTCCGCGGCGACGACCCCTTCGTAGGCACCCTTGCCGAACATTTCGGGGGTCTTGCTCGATTTCTTCTCCGCCCAATACGACAGCCAGCCAGCGACGTCTTCACCGACTCCGGGGATGATGCCGATCATGACGCCGATCAGAGATGAGCGGATCAGGTTCAGCTTGTTTCTTATGATAATGCCGAACCCCTTCTTCATCTCGAGTGATGTTGTCTTGACCTGCGCCCGGGCGGTGCTGGAAACCAGGCCGTAGAGAATTTCCGGGAATCCGAACAGGCCGATCATTACCGGGATCAGCGGAATCCCCGACATCAGGTCAAGCACGCCAAACGAAAACCTGGGATAGGCATTCATGCCATCCATGCCAATCTGCGAAACGATCAGACCCAGAATCCCGGATATCCAGCCTTTCAACGGATCGGTACCGGCGGTCAGTTGGCCACAGATCATGACGCCGAACAGTGCCAGCAGAAAAAATTCGTAGGAGCCGAACTTCAGTGCCAGCACGGCCAGCGGTGGTGTCAGCAGCAGTACGCAAAGCGTTCCAGTCAGAGTTCCAACGCAAGAGGACATCGTTGCAATAAAGATACCCAGTCCACCCTCGCCGCGCTGGCCGATGGGAAAGCCATCCACGGCCGTAGCCGCCGATGCTGGCGTTCCGGGAATGTTCATCAGGATGGCGGACTGGCATCCGCCGGAAATCGCCCCGATATACACGGCGACCAAGGAAAGGATCGCCACCTCGTTTGACAGCTTGTAGGTCAGTCCGGTCAGCAGGGCAACGGCCATCGTCGCGGTCAGTCCGGGGAGCATGCCGACGATCAGGCCGAAGAAAACCGACACGACCATCGTGAACAAGCTCATGGGCTGCACGATAAAATGCAGTACCCCGAGAAAATATTGCCAATCCATGAAGATTTCCCTTTGTTATGGCAGCGGAACGTGGAAGATCACCTGGAAGATCCCATAAATGGATCCGACCACAAGGGCAGTAATCAGTATGCTTTTGGTGATGGAGGTTGCCTTCAGGATGGCCATGACCAGAATCATGAAGATCGACGTGGACATCCAGAACGGCAGGCGCGGGGCCATGATGAAAGTGTACAGAGCCAGAATCAGCCCGCCCAGCATCATTTCGCGCGCTTTCCGGGAATTTCGAAAGCTCTTGAACCAGGAAAGGAAACCGGCAAGATTCTTGCCAAATCCACCGCTGCGAATGCTGCGCCTGAGCAGCATGGTGCTGGTGAGCAGCAGCAATAAGGCCAGCATCATGGGCAGCATGCCGGGTGACGCATAAAGTGGGCCGCCAACATCAATCGCCATGCGGTAACTATCTACAATCATCACCAGCGACAGGATCATGAGACCAATGCTGGTGACGAAATCAAAATGGGATTGCTTTTCCACGACCCAACTCCTTGATGGCGAGATAAGCCGCCGACAATCGATGGACGCTGTCAATCGGGTGTCGGCGGTTGATTCATGCGTTTCCGGTTAGATTATTTGAGCCTGGGGAATCCGAATTTTTCGGGAGAAATCTTGGCAGTTCCGCCGTCAAACAAGGTCCAGGAAACGATGGACGACAGTTTGGCAACATGTGCCTGGGCTTCGTCACCCGTCAGCGCAAGAATGACCGATCCCTTTTCTGCAGCAAATTTCTTCACGGTTTCGCTCTTCACGGCCGTCTTGAAGGCCTCATCGATTGCCTGAACAACATTGGGCGGAGTGTCTTTTGGCACCATGATGCCGAAAGATTCACCCATCGGCAGGTAGGGTTTGATATCCGGGACTGAGGCGGAAATCGCCGGGATATCGGCAGCGCCGGAGAGCTTGAATGGCTGATCCATCAAAACGGCCAGCGCATTCATTTTCCCTGCGCGAATGTGGTCTACCAATTCCATCAACAACTGCGGAACGATATCGACTTCGCCGGACAAACCGCCAATGATGGCCGGCGCACCGCCCTGATAGGCAATGTGCTTGTATGCCAGCTTGGTTCCGAGTTTCAGGACTTCCGCGCCCATGTAGCCACCACTGCCAACGCCGGCCGTCCCGAAGGTTATCTCGCCAGGTTTGGCTTTCAGCGCGGCCAGCAGATCGGGCATGGTCTTGTACTTCGCGCCGTCCCCGCCCTTGGTCACGATGACGTTGGGCGAATAGGTGGCGATCCAGATATTCCAGTCCTTATAGGTCTTTTCGCTCAAGCCCATGACGGCATACGATGAAAAGGCCAGCAAGCCATTCGCTGCAATCGTGTAGCCATTGTGCGGCTTGTTCCACACGCCGAGCGTTCCGATTGAACCGGCAGCACCCGGCTGGTTCAGTACGGAAACATTGGCCTTGAGAGCCTTGCCCATTTCTTCGGCCAGCGCACGCGTGGTCAGGTCGGTGCCACCGCCAGGGGGGTACGGAACGACAATGGAGATGTCCTGTGTGGGCCATTTTTCCTGTGCATTGCCAAGTTGCGGCCAGAGAGCTGTCAGGCCAAGTGTGATGGCTGCGGGGATACGCCAATTACTCTTTGTGCTCATTCTCAATACCTCCAGAAGTAAGAATCGTGCGTTTGGACTACGGGACCTGCGGAATTGCGAGAACTGACTTGCCTTCCTGTACCAAGCACGGCAATAGCTGGCTGACAGGTGGGTGATCCGGCGTTGCAATTGATTTGAGCAGCAGATTGGCCGAGGCAACGGCCATTTCGTGTTCCGGGCGCCGGATGCAGGTCAGCTGCGGGCGCAGTACACCCGCCCATTCAGGGGTGCCAATCATTACCAGCGAAATATCGTCTGGCCAGCGAACGCCATGGTCCTGAAAATGCAGCAGCGCTCCCTTGGCGGTTTCATGATGCCCGAGTACCGCCGCCGTGACCCCCATTTCAATCAACTCGGCACCCATTCGCCGTCCGGCATCCGCCGAGAGTTCACCGGTCATCACCAGTTCATCCGCGGCTGATACGCCGAGCTCACGCAGCGCGGCCCGATAACCATCGACGCGTTCACAAACGTTGGGAATTGGTGAATCCCATCCGGAAAAGGCGATACGGCGGTGTCCGGCGTTGAGCAAATGACGCGTTGCCAGGTAGCCGGACTGGAAATTGTCATGACCGACGAAATTGTGTGGAATCAGCGAGCCGGGAAAGGAACGTTCGAGAATGACATGAGGGATGCGGTGGCGCCGCAGCAAATGAGTGTTTTCTTCCCTGGAGAGTGCGGGGCAAAGGACGCAGCCATCGATTTGCTGAGCAATCAGTCGTTCGAGAATGATGCGTTCCTGTTCCGGGTCTTCGTCGCTGTTGCATAACGTGACAACGTAACCTTCCCGGCGGGCTATCGAAACGATTTCCACGCACATGCGGGTGAAGAAGGAATTGCCGAATTGGGCGACGACAATGGCCAGGATGCCTCGGCGCTTCCCCTTTATGCTGCTTGCGGCAGCATTCTTGACATAGCCGATCTCGGCCGCGGCGGCCAGAACACGTTCGCGGAGTTCCGGGCGAATGTAGCGGTCGGCATTGCTAAAGACATAGGACACGGTGGCAATCGACGTCGTGGCCTTGACGGCTACGTCCTTGATGGTCACTGCCCGACGTGTTTTCGGCATGCCAACTCCACAAATGCATCACATGGAAACGTTTCCTTAGTAGTCTTGTAGAACAAGGAAACGTTTACTTAGCGATTATCGGCAAGTGCATTT
>JAIFNM010000157.1 GCA_020047725.1 Betaproteobacteria bacterium | reverse complement strand
TTCAGGCAGTCGAGGTGACCGAGCGGACATTCTCGCTTGAAACAGGGGCTGCACGCGAGCTTGAGGCTGATGATTTGTGCGCGCTCTGAAAGCGGCGGCGTAAACCCCGGCGACGACGATCCGTAGACAGCGACCAGCGGCCGGTCGAGCGCTGCCGCAACGTGCATCAGGCCGGAATCGTTGCAGACGACGAAGCTGGACGCGGCGATAAGGTCGATGGCCTGCATCAGCGAAGTGTTGCCGCAGAGATTTTTTGGTGCGGAGGCCGCCAGACCGACGATCTCGTCGCCAACCGCCTTGTCTTTCGGCGACCCGAGCAACCAGACGGCGTAGCCACGCCGCGCCAGCTCGTCGGCCAGCGCCGCGAAATGACGCGCCGGCCAGCGCTTGGCCGGGCCGAACTCGGCACCGGGGCAGAAGACTGCGATTTTTTCCGGACGTTCGAGGCCGAGCGCGTTGAGCGTTCCGGTTTGCTGCTCCCGGCTTGAGCTCAGACGCGGCAATTGCAACGGCCGGGGGAGTGGCGATCCTGGCATTTCTGCCAGTTGTGCGAAGCGCTCGGCCATTTGCGGCAGCGCGATCTCGTCGAGCGTATGGCGGCGATTGATCAGACCGTAGCGCGATTCGCCGGTAAAACCGATACGTTGCGGTATGCCGGCCAGAAAGGGAATCAATGCCGATTTGAGTGAATTGGGCAGGATGTAGGCGCGCTGATAACCGGTCTGCGCCAGATCGCGCGCCAGGCGATAACGTGCTTTGAACGAGAGCTCGCCGTGCGCGAAGGGGTTGTCGATGATCCGCGTGATTTCCGGCATGCGCTGCAATGCGGGAGCCACCCAGCGCGGCGCCAGCGCATCGAGCTGCAGTCCGGGGGTGTGTTGATGCAGCCGCATGAACAAGGGCTGCGCCATGACGGTATCGCCAATCCAGGCGGGGGCGACGATCAGTGCTTTCATCACTTGGCGCTAAGGGAGTCACCAAGCTTTCGGCGACTGACGAGGCTCAGTGGTGCCCTATGGGTGCGTCGCCCTTGAACACGTAGCGCGTGCTGCAATACGGGCAGACGGCTTCGCCGGTTTGCATGACGTCGAGAAAGACGCGCGGATGCTGGCACCACAACGGCGCGTTGGGCATTGGGCAATGCAACGGTAGATCGTGTGCGGAAATTTCGATGGTGGGCGTGTCGGCCATAATGATTTACCGGTATGGTTGGTGATTGTACGGAGATGGGCGAAATACAAGCTTTGGAGCCGATTTCGAAAGCGAAATTCTAGCCGATTTCCCCCGCCGGTAGTGCGCCGGCGACTATTTCCAGTTCAGGTAGAATAGGCATTTGTCCCTGAAGCCAAGGCGTATCTCATGGTCTGGAAACCCCATGTCACCGTCGCTGCCGTACTTGAGCGCGACGGAAAATTTCTGCTCGTCGAAGAGGAAACCGACGACGGGATCCGCTTCAACCAGCCGGCCGGTCACCTCGAATGCCGCGAGGCGCTGACGGATGCCGCCATTCGCGAGGCACTTGAAGAAACCGGATATAGCTTCGAGCCGCAGTTCCTGGTCGGCGTCTATAACTGGCGCAACGAGGCCAAGGACATCACCTACCTGCGTTTTGCTTTTGGTGGCGAGATCGTCGGCCACGATGCACTGCGCCTACTCGACGACGGAATCATCGCCGCGCATTGGCTGACGCTGGATGAAATCCGTGCGCTGGAACCTCGTCACCGTAGCCCGCTGATCCTTCGCTGCATTGAAGATTGGCATGCCGGAAAACGTTACCCGCTGGACCTGATCACCCATTACTCATGAGAGTCATGGAAACGGCGCTGAGAAGAGCGCTGGGCTGCTTCCTGCTGCTGTGTTCGCTTTCGGCGTGGGCTGAAGAACGGATTTCCATTTGCTTCAATTATGGTTGCCATGCGCAGGCCGAGGTCGTGTATAGCGACAAGCAGTTGCGCAGGATTGGGCGAGCCATGATGGCAGCAACAGATTCGGAGACAGAGCGTGACGCGATATCCGTGACGATTGGTCGACTGCTCAAATGGGCGGGCAAACAGTCGCCGATTTCGGTCGATCGAGGCGGCAATATTGGCGACGATGATGTTTCCGGCAAGATGGATTGCATCGATCATTCGACAACGACGACGCGCCTGCTGCACATGATGGAAGAACATAATTGGTTGCGTTATCACCATACGCTTGAGCCGGTTGCCCGACGGCATTTTGTATTTTTTGAGCACTACTCGGCCCAGATCGAGGAAGCATCGCCAGCAACAATGGGCGGGGAAGCGAAGCGTTTTGTTGTGGATAGCTGGTTTTTTGATAACGGCCAGCCGGCGGCAGTGATGCCGCTGGCGAGTTGGCTTGCAGGAGAAGGTCCGGATGTCGGCAATTAAGGGTAATGGAAAAACGGTGGTCGTCGGCTTGTCTGGCGGCGTTGATTCGGCGGTGGCGGCGCTGCTTCTGAAAGAGCAGGGCTGGAACGTGATTGGCCTGTTCATGAAGAACTGGGAGGACGACGACAACGACGAGTATTGCTCGTCGCGCCAGGACCTGATCGACGTGATGAGTGTCGCCGACAAGATCGGCATTGACGTCGAGGTGGTGAATTTCGCCAAGGAATACCGGGAGCGCGTATTTTCGACCTTCCTCAAGGAATACCAGGCCGGCCGTACGCCGAACCCCGACGTGCTGTGCAATTCGGAGATCAAGTTCCGCGCCTTTCTCGACCACGCGATGACGCTGGGCGCCGACAAGATTGCCACCGGTCACTACGCCGGCGTGCGCGAATTTGACGGTCGTTTCCAGCTGCTGAAAGCCGAGGACGGCACCAAGGATCAGAGCTATTTTCTGCATCGCCTGAATCAGCAGCAGTTGTCGAAAACACTCTTCCCGCTGGCCGACATCTACAAACGGGATATCCGGAAAATGGCGCTGCAGGCCGATCTCCACGTGGCTGTCAAGAAGGATTCGACCGGCATCTGCTTTATCGGTGAGCGTCCGTTCAAGGAATTTCTGATGCGCTACCTGCCGCCGAAAAAGGGCGAGATTCGCTGCCTGGACGATGAGCGCGTACTCGGCGAGCACGACGGTTTGACCTTTCACACCCTTGGTCAGCGCAAGGGTCTGCACATCGGCGGGACGAAAACCTACGGCAAGGATGGCGACCACGACGCCTGGTTCGTTGCTGGCAAGGACATGGCCAACAACGTGCTCTACGTCGTCCAGGGGCACGACCACCCGGCACTGCTTGTTGGGGAACTGAAGGCCGATCAACTTTCGTGGATTTCCGGCGAGAATCCGCATGTACACTGGGTCTATGGTGCCAAAACGCGTTATCGGCAGGCCGACGCGCCGTGCGAGATCGAGCACGTCGATTCTGAAAACTGCCGGATCAACTTTGCTGAAGCGCAATGGGCGGTAACACCTGGACAGTCGGTGGTGGTTTATGAAAGCCGGGTGTGCCTCGGTGGCGGTGTGATTGCCTGATGACGGGAAACAACAGCCCGTTGGCTGGAAGGATGCACGCGTCCTGGCGGCTTCATCCAGCAATGGATAAAACAGAGAAGAGGGAATTCAAATGCGAATCCTGGCCATCGTAGCGTACGCAGCATGCGTTTTTCTGCTCTTCGGTTGTGGCTTGGAAAGCGCTGGCACAGCGGCCATAGCAGCTAAACAGCAAGCCGAGCAGGCCAAACAGGCAAAAGAAAATCTGGATACCGTCAGGAAAGACATTGATGCCGCAACGAACGCGGCCGAGCAGAGCCGGAAAAAGGCCGAAGAAGCGGCCGAAAATTAAAGAAAAACATCCAGGGGAGGGGCCGGTTTTTGGCTTTTCAGGGTTTGCAACCTTGGGCGTTGTACACCTTGCGCTTCATTTGGCACCCCGATGTGGGTGCGCAAAAGACGAGGCAAACGAATGCGCAGAATTGGTGCAGGATCGCATACCGGAGTCGCCGCCGCGCTGGGAGCCGCTGCGTTGTTCGGCGCCGGAACGCCGCTGGCCAAACTGCTGCTCGATTCGGTCAGTCCGTGGTTGCTGGCGGGGCTGTTTTATCTCGGGTCAGGTTTGGGCCTGACGCTCTATCGTCGGGTGATCAGGGCGCCGGCTGTTGTTTTGCTGCGCCAAGAAGTTTCGTGGTTTGCGGGATCTATCGTTAGCGGTGGCATCGTCGCTCCGGTACTCCTGATGTTCGGACTGACGGGCATGCCAGCCTCCGGTGCGTCCCTGCTCTTGAATGCCGAAGGTGTTTTCACGACCTTGCTGGCCTGGTTCGCATTCAAGGAAAACGTCGACCGGCGCATCGCCATCGGCATGCTGGCCATTGTCGCCGGAGCGCTGGTTCTGAGCTGGCCGGGCGAGGTCCGTTTCAACGCGCTGTGGCCATCGCTGGCAATACTCGGCGCCTGTCTGGCGTGGGGCCTCGACAATAATCTGACGCGCAAGGTCTCGTTGACCGATGCGGCCTGGATCGCCTCGGTCAAGGGATTGGTCGCTGGAGCGGTCAATCTTTTTCTGGCTTTCGTGCTGGGTTCCAGCCTGCCGCCGCTACCCAATGTTGCCCTGGCGATGCTGGTTGGCTTTCTGGCCTACGGTGTCAGCCTCGCCTTGTTCGTGGTCGGCCTGCGCCATCTTGGCACTGCCCGTACCGGCGCGTATTTTTCCGCCGCTCCGTTTATCGGTGCGCTCCTGGCCTTGGGCATGGGGGAGCTACTGACACCTAAGCTGCTGTTTGCCGGCGCCTTGATGGCGTTGGGTCTCTGGCTGCATCTGACCGAGCACCACGAGCATGCGCATCGGCACCAGGCGCTGGAACACGAGCACGCGCACACTCACGACGAGCATCATCGCCATGAACACAGTGAGGGTTTTGCATCCGACGCGCCGCACATCCACCCGCACCGGCATGCTCCGCTGTCTCACACGCACCGGCATTTTCCCGACGCCCACCATCGCCACGAGCACTGACGTTCCGGTGGTGCGCTCCTGAATAGTGTGATGCCATGGGTGCCAATGTCCATGCGCTTCTTGAAGGTATGGCCTCGCAGATCGCCAATTGACGGGCGTTGCAGGGCATCCTTCAAATGAACCTGGCATGCTTGCGATGTCGCCTGTTTGTACTTGTTATTGAAGCTAATGTTGCACGATTGTGCGTTATGTGAAAAGATAGGCATCTAATAACGCTAATTAAGGAGATGAACGTGCAAAAAATGCTTACACAGGACGTGGATTGCCTGCCTGAAGAACGGCAGCGCATCATTCTTGAGCGCCTGGCCAGCGAGGGCCGTGTTCTTGCGCAGGATCTGGCGCAGCAATTCGGCATCTCTGAAGATACAATTCGACGCGATTTGCGCGAACTTGCAGCCGCGGGTTTGTGCCAGCGTGTTTATGGCGGAGCGCTTCCGCTTTCGCCAGCGTCGAGTTCACTGGCTGAACGAGTGACGCTGGGAAGCCCGGAGAAGCAGGCGCTTGGAGAAAAACTGGCGAGTCTCCTGCCGCAGGGCGTTGTTATTTTCGTCGATGGCGGTTCGACCAATCAGGCGGCCATGCGCGCTTTGCCTCAGAACCATGCCTTTACCCTGATCACCAATTCCCCGTCGATTGCCGCGGAAGTTGCCGGCCGGGAATGCGTCGAACTGATCGTCATCGGCGGCCGCGTAGACCCGCGTACCGGCGGTGCTTTCGGTGTCCGCACTTTGCGCGACATCGCCGATTTGCGGCCCGACGTGTATTTGCTCGGTACCTGCGCGCTTGATGTCGTGGCGGGCATCGCGGTGTTCGGTTTTGACGAGGCAGAATTCAAGCGCACGTTGTTGGCGCAGTCGCGTCGTGTGATTGCGGCCGCAACCACGGATAAGCTGGGAACCAGTGCGCCCTACGGTGTCGCTGCACTCCATGTGCTTGGCGACCTCGTTCTGGAATCAGATGCGCCGGCGGAGTGGGTACTTGCAGCGCAGACGGAAGGGGTCTCGATTCATCATGCGGTGACGATGTCGGGGAATGCCGCGTGAAACGTCTCATCCTGCTAACCGTCATCTACCTCGCCTTTATCAGCCTGGGTCTGCCCGACGGCGTTCTCGGTCTGGCCTGGCCCGGCATGCGCGCCAGCCTGGGTCAGCCGCTGGAGGCGCTGGGACTGGTGACCTTCATCCTGGCCGGCTGCTCCGCGATTTCCGGGTTCATGAGCGGCCGGGTTCTATCGCGCTTCG
>JAIFNM010000329.1 GCA_020047725.1 Betaproteobacteria bacterium | reverse complement strand
GCGGATGCACGAGCGGCCAATTGGCGATCTGGTCAATGCCTTGCGCGAACTCGGCGCCAACATCAGCTATCAGGGTAATGAAGGTTTTCCGCCGCTCAACATCAGCCCAGCTACGATCCTGTCGGGGAGCGTGGTACATGTTCGTGGAGATGTATCCAGTCAGTTCCTGACCGGTCTGCTGATGGCGCTGCCCCTCATTGGAGGCGAGACGACAGTTGAAGTCGTTGGAGAGCTAATTTCCAGACCGTATATTGAAATCACGTTGGCGATCATGGCGCGTTTTGGTGTGCAGGTGCGGCGTGAGGGCTGGCAGTGCTTTACGATTCCTGCCGGTTCAGCTTATCGCTCGCCGGGTGTGGTTTATGTCGAAGGCGATGCCTCGTCAGCCTCGTATTTCCTTGCTCTTGGGGCAATCGGAGGCGGTCCGGTGCGTGTGGAAGGCGTCGGTCGCGATTCGATACAGGGCGATGTTCGCTTCGCCGACGCGTTAATTCAGATGGGCGCGCGCATCGAGATGGGTCCAAACTGGATTGAGGCTTCAGCACCGCTCTCGGGAAAACTGCGCGGTATCGAACTAGATTGCAATCACATTCCCGATGCGGCGATGACCCTGACGACCACTGCCTTGTTTGCCGATGGTACAACTACGCTGGCTAATATCGCTAGCTGGCGTGTCAAGGAAACTGATCGCATCGCCGCGATTGCCACCGAACTGCGCAAACTAGGCGCAGCCGTAGAGGAGGGGGTCGATTTTATTAGCGTAACGCCGCCTTATTCCTTACTCCTTACTCCTCATACGGGTATAGATACGTATGACGATCATCGCATCGCCATGTGCTTTTCGCTGGCTTCAATGGCAACCACCTTGCGCATTAATGACCCGGTTTGTGTGGCCAAGACCTTCCCCGATTATTTCGAGCGATTTGCCTCTGTGACGCAGCCGGTTCCGGTTATCGCCATTGATGGTCCGTCAGCTTCCGGCAAGGGGACTATTGCGGCCCGCGTTGCGGCGGTTTTGGGCTGGCATTACCTCGATTCCGGAGCCCTGTATCGCTTGACAGCTTTGGCCGCGAAGCGCGCTGGCGTGATGTGGACCGACGAATCCGGTGTCGCAGCTATCGCTGCTGGGCTGGACGTTGTTTTTGGTGAGAACTCGATCCGGCTTTCCGGAGAAGATGTGGGTGAGGCGATCCGACACGAGGATATTTCCTCGGGAGCCTCCCAGGTTGCCGCTTTGCCTGCGGTGCGTGCAGCGTTGCTTTTCCGACAGCGTGTGTTTCGTCAGTTACCTGGGCTGGTGGCTGATGGGCGCGATATGGGCTCCGTTGTTTTCCCGGATGCGCAGACCAAAATATTTCTTACCGCCAGCGTTGAAGTACGAGCGGAAAGACGCTATAAGCAGTTGATCGAAAAAGGAATCGCTGCTAATATCCTGCCTCTTTTGCTGGATTTGCGGGAACGCGACGAGCGCGATAGCCAACGTAGTGTTGCGCCATTGCAGCAGAATGAAGATGCCAGATTGCTTGATACGACTAACTTGAACATTGAGAAAACAGTGGCTCAAGTATTGGACTGGAGCAGGAAGGCTTTGTAGTAAGGGCGTGCGGCAGGTGTCGTACGTCTCAGGTGTTACCTGTTCAAGTCATTTCTCAAGCCAAATTGGGCGCTGCGGCGAACCGCTCAGGTTCACTTCAGTGAGGATGCCATGGATGGGTAATGTTTAATAACTTTACCCGCAGTCATGCGGTCAGGTCCCTCTCATATGTCAGCTAATCCCATTTCTCAAGAAAGTTTTGCCGATCTTTTCGAAGCCAGCCTCGCGCGCCAGGAAATGCGCCAGGGTGAGGTCATCACGGCAGAAGTCGTACGTATCGACCAGAATTTCGTGGTCGTCAACGCCGGACTCAAGTCGGAAAGCTATATTGAACGTGAAGAATTTTTAAGCGATGCTGGTGAACTTGAAGTCAAAGTCGGTGACTTCACCCAGGTCGCCATCGAGCAACTCGAAAACGGTTTCGGCGAAACCCGCTTGTCGCGTGAACGCGCCAAGCGTGTCGCTGCGTGGAACTTCCTCGAAGCTGCTCTCAACGAAGGTACGCTGGTTACCGGTACCATCACCGGCAAAGTAAAGGGCGGTCTGACCGTCATGGCCAACAGTGTCCGCGCCTTCCTGCCGGGCTCGCTGGTCGATATGCGTCCGGTCAAAGACACCACGCCGTACGAAGGTAAGACCTACGAATTCAAGGTCATCAAGCTTGACCGCAAACGCAACAATGTTGTCGTTTCTCGCCGTGCCGTTCTCGAAGCCAGTGTGGGTGAAGAGCGCGAAGCACTGCTGTCCAACCTCAAGGAAGGCAGCATCGTCAAGGGTATCGTCAAGAACATCACCGACTACGGTGCATTCGTGGACCTCGGTGGTATCGATGGTCTGCTGCACATCACTGATCTGGCTTGGCGCCGCGTCCGTCACCCGTCCGAAGTTCTTGCCGTTGGCGACGAAGTGCAAGCCAAGATCCTCAAGTTCGACCAGGACAAGAACCGTGTCTCGCTCGGCCTCAAGCAACTCGGCGAAGATCCGTGGGTTGGCATTTCGCGTCGTTACCCGCAGAGCACGCGTCTGTTCGGCAAGGTCACCAATCTGACCGACTACGGTGCTTTTGTTGAAATAGAACAAGGTATCGAAGGTCTGGTGCACGTCTCCGAAATGGACTGGACGAACAAGAACGTTCATCCGTCCAAGGTTGTTCAACTAGGCGATGAAGTCGAAGTCATGATTCTCGAAATCGACGAAGAGCGTCGTCGTATTTCACTCGGCATGAAGCAGTGCGCTGCCAATCCGTGGGATGACTTCTCGATGAACCAGAAGAAGGGTGACAAGGTCAAGGGCGCGATCAAGTCGATTACCGATTTCGGCGTGTTTATTGGTCTGCCGGGCGGTATCGACGGTCTGGTTCACCTATCCGATCTGTCGTGGTCGATTCCGGGTGAAGAGGCTATTCGTAACTTCAAGAAGGGTGACGAAGTCGAGGCCGTGGTTCTGGCTATCGATACCGAGAAGGAGCGTATCTCGCTCGGCATCAAGCAACTCGATGGCGATCCTTACACCAGCTTTATCGCTACCCACGAGAAGAATGCCATCGTCAACGGTGTCGTGAAGTCGGTTGATGCGCGTGGCGCGATTGTTACTCTGGCTGGCGACATGGAAGGTTATCTCCGTGCCTCCGAAGTGTCGCGTGATCGTATCGACGATCTAACCAAGGTTTACAAGGAAGGTGATGCGGTCGAAGCGATGATCATCAACATTGATCGCAAGACCCGTTCGATCAATCTGTCGATCAAGGCCAAGGATCAGGCCGAGCAGCACGAGGCGATGCAGAAGTTCTCTGCAGACAGTAGCGTCAACTCGGGAACGACCAACCTTGGTGCTCTGCTGAAAGCCAAGCTGAACAATCCGCAATAGGGTTAGAGCATGACCAAGTCAGATCTGATCGCCCAACTGGCGGAGCGGTTTCCGCAGCTGGTTGCAAAGGACGCCGATTTTGCGGTCAAGATGATTCTCGATGCCTTGTCCGAGGCTTTGGCCAAGGGCGACCGTATCGAGATTCGCGGGTTTGGCAGTTTTTCGCTGAACTACCGTCCGCCCCGCGTTGGCCGAAACCCCAAGTCCGGGGATAAGGTCAGTGTCCCGGAAAAATGGGTGCCGCATTTCAAGGCGGGCAAGGAATTGCGCGAGCGTGTTGATAGTGCTCTCGAATCGGTCTGAGTGATAAGGCTGTGGTAAAGTGAAGTACTGTGGGCGGCAACGAGAGTTGCCGCCCTTTTCATTGTAGGAGAGCAATTGATGCGTGCCGTGTTGTGGGGCTTTCGAGCTTTCATATTTCTGTTCCTGCTGGCTTTTGCGCTCAAGAACACGGACCAGGTCAGTGTTCGTTTTTTCTTTGATACGGCCTGGCAGGCGCCACTGATCATTATCGTTCTGGCTTTTTTCGCCGGTGGTGCTCTATTGGGCGTACTGTCATTACTCGGTACGGTTTTTGGTTTGCGTCGGGAGGTTTCCCGGCTGAAGCGTGAAGCTAAAGTGGTCGCAGCGCCTCCTCAATGAATGGTGGCGTTTGGTGGCAATCAGTGGCATAAAATACCAACGTAGTCTCGTCGAATAGATAATGGCATGATTGAATTCGAGTACTGGCAACTCCTATTTTTCCCTCTCTTTTTTGGACTCGGCTGGGCAGCGGCACGGATTGATATCCGGCATCTGGTTAAGGAATCACGGGCGCTGCCGCGTTCATATTTTCAGGGGCTGAATTTCCTGCTTAACGAGCAGCCGGATCGTGCCATCGAGTCCTTTGTCGAGGCCGTCAAGGTTGATCCGCAAACGATTGAACTGCACTTCGCGCTGGGTAGTCTGTTCCGCCGACGCGGCGAGACTGAGCGCGCCATCCGTATGCACCAGAATCTCGTTGAACGTGACGATCTGCCACAGGATCTGAAACTGCAAGCATTGGCCGAACTGGGGCAGGATTACCTGAAAGCCGGTCTGCTCGACCGCGCCGAGGAAGTGTTCAACAAGCTTCTGGAATCGGCGATGGTCAAAGATGCTAAACGGAATCTGCTCGAAATCTACCAGCTCGAAAAGGACTGGGAGAAGGCGATTACCATTGCCGCCGAGTTGCCCGATATTGCCTCGCAGAAGGAAATTGCCGAATATTTTTGTGAACTGGCCGCCGCCGAAATGATCCGCTCGCGCCCGGATACAGCAATTGGTTTCCTGAAGACTGCACTTGAACGCAACCGGAAATGCGTCCGTGCCAGCCTTCTGCAAGGCGACATCGAAGTTCAGCAGGATAGGTATGAAGAAGCAGTAGCCTGCTGGCAGCGCATTGAACAGCAGGATCCGACCTACCTGGCACTGGTCGCTCAACGCCTGCTCGACGCCTTTCGCAAGCTGGAGCGTCGCGATGAAGGTTTACAGTTGTTGCGCGGCTATCTTGAGCACTATCCTTCGCTCGATTTGCTTGATGTTGTTTTCCAGTTGGTGCTGGAGAGTGAAGGTCCGGATGCCGCGTACTCGATGGTGCGCGATGAGTTGAGGCGAAATCCGACCCTGCTCGGCTTCGACAAGCTGATTGAGGCCCGATTGCTGATCGCACAGCCTGAAGCACGTGCTGATCTGGATCTGGCCAAGAGTATCGTGCAGGGCTACACACGACGACTGGCGCGTTATCGGTGCGATAATTGCGGTTTCAAGGCCCGCCAGTTCTATTGGCGTTGTCCGGCGTGCGGTGGTTGGGAAACCTACTCGCCGAAACGCACCGAAGAATTCGATTTGACGCCCTGAGCGATATTCCAAAATTTTGAGTTAGGTAGCGATGGTTATAGGTGATCTCTCTGCAGTACGTTTGCTCATCGTCGGCGACGTGATGCTTGACCGTTATTGGTTCGGCGAAGTGTCGCGCATTTCTCCCGAAGCGCCGGTGCCGGTCGTCAAGATTGAGCGCAGCGAGGAGCGCCCGGGCGGCGCCGCGAATGTGGCGCGCAACGCGGCGGCTCTCGGTGCGCGGGTTTCATTGTTGGCGCTGGTCGGCAACGATGAACCCGGGGAGAGTCTCAAGCGCCTGATGATCGAAGGCGGTATCGACGCCAGCCTGCATGTCGACGAAGCAGTTACCACCACCGTCAAACTGCGCGTGATTGGCCGCCAGCAGCAATTGCTGCGCATCGATTTCGAGACCACTCCTTCGCATGAAGCGCTGCGCGCCAAACTTTCGGAGTTTGAGCAGCGCTTGCCGGCGTGCGATGCGGTCATATTCTCCGATTACGGCAAGGGCGGATTAACGCACATCAGCGAAATGATCAAATTGGCGCGTGCTGCGGGCAAGATTGTTCTGGTCGATCCGAAAGGTGACGATTACTCGAATTATGCCGGAGCAACGATCATTACGCCGAATCGATCCGAAATGCGCGAAGTGGTCGGGCGCTGGAAAGATGATGCCGAACTGGAACGCAAGGCCAGCGCCTTGCGTAAAGAGCTGGCTTTGGAAGCGTTACTGGTGACGCGTAGCGAGGAGGGAATGACCCTTTTCCATGCGGGTGGATCTGTTCATGAAAAGGCCGTGGCGCGCGAAGTGTTTGATGTGTCTGGCGCCGGTGACACGGTCATCGCAACGTTGGCCGTCATGCTGGCACATGGCGCTGATTGGGAACGTGCGAT
>JAIFNM010000292.1 GCA_020047725.1 Betaproteobacteria bacterium | reverse complement strand
TGAAGTCGTCGTAGGTGCCCGGATAGACGGTGATCTTGCCGTAGTCCAGATCGGCCATGTGCGTGCACACCTGGTTCAGGAAGTGGCGATCGTGGGAAATGATGATCATCGTGCTGTTGCGTTCGTTAAGCACGTTTTCCAGCCAGCGGATGGTGGCGATGTCGAGGTTGTTGGTCGGCTCGTCGAGCAGCAGGATATCCGGATTGGCAAACAGCGCCTGCGTCAGCAGAACTCGCAGCTTCCAGCCCGGCGCGACTTCGCTCATCGGGCCGAAATGCTGTTCGGACGGGATGCCAACGCCCAGCAGCAGCTCACCGGCTTCGGCGGTATAGCCGCCGTATTCGGCATAGTGGTGCTCCAGTTCGGCGGCGTGCAGGTAGTCCTCTTCGCTTGCTTCCAGATTGGCGTAGATCGCATCCTTCTCCTGCATGCAGGCCCACATCTGCTCGTGACCCATCATCACCACGTCGATGACTCGCTGGTCTTCAAAGGCGAACTGGTCCTGGCGCAGGTAAGCCATGCGCTCGTGCGCATCTTTCGAGATATTGCCTGCTGAAGCTTCCAGTTCACCGGCGATGATCTTCATGAAGGTCGACTTGCCGGAGCCGTTGGCGCCGATCAAGCCGTAGCGATAGCCTTCGCCGAACTTGACTGAGACGTTTTCGAACAGGGGCTTGGCCCCGAACTGCATGGTGATATTGGCGGCGACGAGCACTAAGAAACCTCGGGGAAAGTCATTGATTTGAAAGGCGGCTATTGTAACCGAGGGCAGCGGCAGACGTCGCGTTTGTGAATATCCCGGCGATTGTCTCTGACGAAAAACGGACAAGGAATCAGCGTTTTTCGCCGTGGCCTTTGGCTTTGGTCTTGTTCTGATACATGCGCTTGTCAGCCAGATCCAGCATCGCTACCGACGTCGTCGCTTCGTTGGGATAACAGGCTGCACCAAAGGCTGCGCTTATGGCCAAGTTAAGGTCGTCGACATTAATGGGCGTTTCGATCTGTTGGCGCAGGCGTTCGATCAGGATCGCCAGGAGCTCTGCGTTCGTGTCTTCAACAATCAGAACGTACTCGTCGCCAGCCCAACGCGATACCGTATCGCCGAGTCGAATCTCTTCGCGGATGCGCGTGGCAACCACTTGCAGGACCAGATCACCCGCCCGGTGGCCGTGAAGATCGTTGATTGACTTGAAATCGTTCAGGTCGATGAAAATGATAGCCACCTGCCCGATTCCGTTGCGTTGGCGGCGACGCAAACTCTGCTCCAGCCGATCATCGAACAGGCGCCGGTTGGGCAGGCTGGTCAGCGGATCAAATCCGGCTTGGCGCGATAATTCGCGGCGCTGGCGCAAGACGGTGACAACACTCCAGCCGGCGAGGATTGCCATCACCCAGCCCAGACCGCGAATAGCCCATGTCAGCGCGTGTTCATCGGTTCCGGTTACGCGCACACCATAGATCCAGCGACCGTTCGGCATTGGCGCTTCGAGCTGAACTGTATCGGCGTTGGCGAGCAAGGCCAAGTTTCCCCATAGCATTCCATCCCCTGCGCCTCCCTGCTCCTCAGTACGGATGGCAAACTCGAAGCGCTCCTTGTCCAGGCCTTTGATTGCCGCTGCCAGAAGGGATGGGATATCGATGACCGTCGACAATAGTCCCCAATACTGATCGTTGATG
This sequence comes from Betaproteobacteria bacterium, assembly GCA_020047725.1. Lineage (GTDB taxonomy): Bacteria > Pseudomonadota > Gammaproteobacteria > Burkholderiales > Rhodocyclaceae > Propionivibrio. The sequence continues at coordinate 4,864 of JAIFNM010000292.1, read as the reverse complement.
AAGATCGGCCGTCGATAAATCAGCCCCGTCCCGCCCTGAACCAGTTTGACCGGGCCGGTCAATACCACGGATCGACTTCCGATTGCGCGGCGAACGGAGGGCCACTGCGCCGGCAGGTCCCGGTAGTCGCGGCCAATTACCGGCTCGTTCCCGGCGAGCGGATGAACCTCGGCAATCGTGTATCCGATCGCCAGTGTCAGATTCCTGATGTGCGGACCGTCGTGATGAACGGCCGCCAGGACGCGCTTTAACTCGTTTCTTTCCGTTGGGGCGTTGCGGGCGCTCAGGTAACCGACGATGCCGCTGCCAAGGTAAAGCGCCGAATTGAGCTCCCGATCCGTGCGGGCACGCAGTTCCGAAGCAAACGCCAGTGCCGCACTCGCCTTCTGTGAGGTGGCCTCGGCCGCACGAAAGTGGAGAATCGTCTCGGTCGCAACAATAGCAACCAGGAAAACCAGCACGGCCGCACCGAGGGCAAAGCTCGCAGCCATTGATTTTTCATGCAGGCGCTGGGTCAGCTCGTTCGCCGAGAGGGCTTTAAGCCATCTGCTGCGGGTTGCTGGGCGGGTGTCGGGTTTGCTCACAGTATCCTCTCGATACTCGCGCGTGTCGTGACGTGCTTGCCGCCATCTCAGTCCGTTCGACCAAGAAGGTGAACAATTGTAGCACTTGGCATAAATTGGCTGGACTGATCTGATCATAGTCAAAAGCTATTTATATTATGACTACAATCAATTGGATTGATTATCGTGGCGTCGTTACCATTCACTCGTCGCTTCACTTTATCCACTGAAACACCAAAGGAGTCTCACCATGAAATCACTGATCAATAGCGAAGTTCTTCCATTCAACACCACCGCTTTCCACGCGGGGAAGTTCGTCCCGGTATCGGACGCCGATCTGCGCGGCAAATGGTCCGTCGTCTTCTTCTACCCGGCTGACTTCACCTTTGTCTGCCCGACCGAACTGGGCGACCTTGCGGATAACTATGCTGAATTCAGGAAACTCGGGGTTGAAATCTATAGTGTCTCGACCGACACCCATTTCACGCACAAGGCTTGGCACGACACCTCGGACACCATTCGCAAGATCGACTACGTGATGATCGGCGACCCGACCGGTACGATCACTCGCAACTTCGGCGTGATGATCGAGGAAGCCGGCCTGGCTGATCGCGGCACCTTCGTTATCGACCCTGAGGGCAAGATCCAGATCGTCGAGATCAACGCCGGCGGAATCGGGCGCGACGCCTCCGAACTGCTGCGCAAGGTCAAGGCGGCCCAATATGTGGCCTCGCACCCGGGCGAAGTCTGCCCGGCCAAGTGGAAAGAAGGCGAAGCCACTCTCGCACCGTCGCTTGATCTGGTTGGAAAGATTTAAGACTGGCAGTTAATCCACGAAGGGCACGCCCTTCGTGGTCAATCCAGAATGCGAAATTGGGAGAACAAAAATGCTCGACAACACCATCAAGACCCAGCTCAAGGCTTACCTCGAGCGCCTTCAGCAACCTATCGAACTGGTCGCATCGTTCGATGCAAGCGACAAGGCGAAGGAAATGGGCGAATTGCTTGACGACATTGCCACACTTTCCGACAAGGTCAGTGTGCGCAATGACGGTACCGATCCACGCAAACCATCGTTCGCCGTGACCCGCCCTGGCGTCGTGCCACGCATCGCCTTTGCCGGAATCCCGATGGGTCATGAATTTACCTCGCTGGTACTGGCGCTATTGCAGACGGGTGGACACCCGCCCAAGGTCGAGGCCGAGCTGATCGAGCAGATTCGCGCCATTCCAGGCACCTACAAGTTCGAAACCTTCATTTCGCTGACCTGCCATAACTGCCCCGACGTAGTGCAGGCACTCAACCTGATGGCCGTGCTCAATCCCGGTATCAGCCACACGATGATCGACGGCGCCGCCTTCCAGGATGAGGTCAATGAACGCAAGATCATGGCTGTGCCGACGGTTTATCTGAACGGCGAAGCCTTCGGCCAGGGTCGCATGACGCTTGAAGAAATCATCGCCAAGATCGACACCGGTGCCGAAGCACGCGAAGCAGAAAAGCTGGCTGCCAAGGAGATTTTCGATGTCCTGGTCGTCGGCGGCGGACCCGCTGGATCGGCTGCTGCTATCTACGCGGCACGCAAAGGCGTGCGCACGGGTGTGGTTGCCGAACGCTTTGGCGGACAGGTGCTCGACACGCTGGCGATCGAGAACTTCATCTCGGTCAAGGAAACCGATGGCCCGAAGCTGGCCGCTGGACTGGAGCAGCACGTCAAGGAATACGATGTAGATATCATCAACCTGCAACGTGCCGAGGCATTGGCACAGGGACAGGATGGTCTGACGGAAATCCGTCTGGCCAGCGGCGCGGTACTCAAGAGCAAGGCGGTGATCATCTCCACCGGCGCGCGCTGGCGTGAAATGAACGTGCCAGGTGAGAAGGAGTACCGCGGCCGAGGCGTCGCCTACTGCCCGCATTGTGACGGCCCGTTATTCAAGGGCAAGCGCGTGGCGGTGATCGGCGGTGGCAATTCAGGCGTCGAAGCGGCGATTGACCTGGCCGGCGTTGTCGCCCAGGTCACGCTCATCGAGTTCGACACCGTACTGCGCGCCGACGCCGTGTTGCAGAAAAAGCTGTTCAGCCTGTCCAACGTCAAGGTCATCACCAATGCCCTGACCACCGAAGCGACGGGCGATGGGGAAAAGGTGAATGGTCTGATCTACAAGGGCAGAGGCAGCAGCGAACTGCACACCATTCCGCTCGAAGGCATCTTCGTGCAGATTGGTTTGCTGCCCAACACCGACTGGCTCAAGGGCACCATCGACTTGTCGCCACGCGGCGAAATCGAAGTCGATGCGCGTGGCCAGACTTCGCTACCAGGCGTCTTTGCTGCCGGCGATTGCACGACCGTGCCCTTCAAACAGATCATCATCGCCATGGGCGACGGTGCCAAGGCCTCGCTCGGCGCATTCGATCATTTGATTCGTAGCTCGGTGAACGAATCACCATGACCTTACGTGATCAGTGATTTTCAACTACGTGTTCGAATAAGAAGCGCAATGAAAAACCCCGCCGAAGCGGGGTTTTTCATGAGTAGCTAAAAGATGCAATCGTTCAGGCTTGCTTCCGCTTCCGCATCCCTGCCAGTCCAATGAGCCCCAAGCCAAGCAAAGCCAGCGTGGCGGGCTCGGGAACCTGTTGCAACGGGCCCAACGAGGAGATTATGTTCAGCGTGGATTGCGTATGGTGACGCTCGGCGAAGAACATGGAAAATGAGTACGTATCGCCATGACTAATGGCAAGTGTGTTATTTGCAATTAGGTCGTCAAGATCAAACCCTCCCGTCACGGCGGGGTGAATGCCGCCAAGATCCAGCACCAGTTTGTCGTTGATGAATACCCAGAGGTCATCGTCACCCGTAAAGCTGAACTGGTTCACCAGCGAACTGTTATAGGTCAGATTTGCCTTCAATTCGGCCGTAAAGAAGAAGTTGTGAGGAATATTGCTAGGCGAATCCCATGGGTTACTGGTAAATAAATCCGCCGGGAAGAAGGATGAGTTGCTGTATGTCAATACGCCGGTTAATGGATCAACCTTGCCAGATAACGTTACTTTTTCTTCTCCAATACAGGAATAAGTACCTCCATCACATTTACGGTACCAAGCGGCAAAAGTAGTTGCATTCGTAATATCTCCGGCACCGTTACTACCAATAAATTCGGGTTTGCCACCACTCAAGGAACTCGACACCAGCCCGGTCTTCAAACCGCTGATAGGGTCGCTGTTGTCGAAATCAGGATTGGTGTAGCCAGCCGCACCGCGAAAGTCGCGAATGGTAACGCTAAAGGGATACTGGATGGTGACTGCCGCTGCGGTAAAGCTGGTCGCCGCGAGTACTACAGCAGCGAGTGTTGTTCGAATGGTCTTCATGCTAGAAATCTTTCAGAAAATTGTGTTGGAACGTTTTGCTACCAAGTTCTTAGCATAATCCGGGCCATGCAAAAGTTATGTTTATATATCAATACGTTATATATTTTTAACGATACAACCGCCTCGGCGTGTGTAAAATTTTCCGACACGGCCTGCCGGTGTGGTTCGAACGGTTGAGGAGGCTGTTTCAGCGAGTGGGTGCCCGGATTCAAGGCTTCTGCCATTCTTTCGGCAGGCTAAGCTCAATGGCAAACGCAGCGGCTCAATCAGCCAGCTGCTTAGTCGGCATGGAAACAGCGCACGCAGACGTGCTGATCATTGGAGTCGCCGCAGCAGTTTCGTGGATTTTCCCGCTTTCATTGCAGCATGGCGAACGTGGAGTGTTGCCATGGACTGGCTGTCCTGACAGAAATGCCCCTTTTGATCCTGAACGGCGTTCGAGCGTGATAACGATGTTACCTGGTTCGGTCTGTCTGCTCGGGGGCGCCTTGCCGCATCACCCGCCAGAATTCGTCGCAGAACGGAGGCAAGAAAATCCGATTTTGGCTCCTCGATGGCATCCAACTATAATGTGCGCCATTCATTTTATCGAGGAACATGGCATGGAATCTTCGCCCACCAGTCCGTACCGGGACGATATCGTGATCTCCTGGCCCGAGTTACACCGGGATACGCGCCTGCTCTGTCACTCACTGATGGAAAAGGGGCCGTTCAAGGGCATCATTGCCATCGCACGTGGCGGAATGATCCCGGCTGCGCTGGTGGCCCGTGAACTGGAAATTCGTTTGCTCGATACCATCTGCGCCGCCAGCTACGAGGAATCGGTGGGCGAAGGTGCCCAGAACGCGCGATCCGCGGTGAAGATTCTCAAGGGCATTGATCACGATGGTGAAGGGTATCTGCTGATCGACGACCTGGTCGACACCGGC
>JAIFNM010000160.1 GCA_020047725.1 Betaproteobacteria bacterium | reverse complement strand
GGCGGGGACGGTCGCACTGGACAAACGATCAGCGCACCAGACATCAGGCCGGGCCATGATTTCATCAAGAGAAACTGCAGCATTCAAGACCACAGCTGTTCCTGATCAGGACATGTTTCTATCCTGAAAGCATGGCGTGAATCGCTCACAGGAGGAAGTTCATCGTCTTCGCTGCTCATGACCAACACGATGGGCTCGTCACATTCCGGGCAGATTCGATAGTGAGCGTCAGCGCTCACCGCCACCTCCAGAGTCAGGGGATCGATTGGGCTGTGGCAGTGTGGGCAAATAATGCGTGGGTTCATGGTGGCCTCCTCGAATACTGTAATTATATACAGTATTTTGAGCACTACAAAAGAAAGTGTTTCGCTGCAAGATTTCGAGTGAGTCAAAATCTGGCGCTCCATGAAGCCAATATCCCCTGCATTAGCCGCCAATTGGTGCTCTGAAGCATGGAAGGCCGATTAGCCAATGAATACGCCAATCTCCACCGCCACACCTCGCGGATCGCCATTCCATGCCCTCTGCAGAGGCAAGCGTTAAATGAAAATCATCCTTCACAAACACTGTACACCCGGCCAGAAACCGGCTACCATCTGTCGCGATACCATAGATTCCACCGCCAACCAAGAAGGACATGAAATTGACAACAGATACGTGGTTTGCCGAGCTGGAAACAGGCATTTCAGCCATGGATCTTGATCACAAGACGCTGCTTGCTCTGGTCAATCGTGTCATCGTCGCCAGTAATGAACCCGATCTGGTCGGGCTGAAGTCCTCTCTGCTCGATCTCCAGGCGGAACTGATCGCACACTTTGAACGTGAAGAAAGCCTGATGGCCGAATGCATCTATGAGGCCGCCACCCTGCATCAGGAAGAACACCAGCAGTTGGCGAGCGAGATTCAGGAGCAGATCAACGATCTGGACGCGGGCAAAGGCAATGTCACTTTTATTGCCCGCTTCATGCGCAACTGGCTGTTGCAACACATTGCCACCAGAGACGCTCATTTTGGAAAAGCGCTCCTCACCCAGAGGGGCACGACAGACCGGCGACAAATCGCTGACGATGGCATCGATATCTTTGAAGAACGACGGTTGGGAGGCATGGAAGCAATCCAGTGGACCCCAGCCCTCGAACTCGGCATTGCATCCATCGACGCCAATCATCGCGCCATGATCGATACACTCAACGCCATCCTTGCAACCCGGCAAACGGACGACAAAGCCAGGCTCGCCGCCCTGCTGGAACAGCTTGGAAACGAAACGGCGGCTGATTTTCAGACCGAAGAGGCGTTGATGTTGCAACTCTCTGTAGAAAACCTCGCTACGCACAAGGAAGAACACCGGCAGCTTCTGGATGAATTTGCCAACCAGGTGGACGATTGGCGGCAGAACCGAATCTCCGCCGAACTGTTGTGCCGCTTCATGCACCACTGGCTGATACGCCATATTGCAGCACTGGATATCCCCTTAGCCGTGGCGACCAGCAATCTGAACGCATAAGCGAAGCACAGTCAGCGCCCTCCTTCAGTAGAACTGAGCAAGGCGCTGGTGATAAAATCACCCGTCAACGCGCACACGCGCCTCAACAGATTCACTGCGCCTGGCTGACAAACCAGGCGCATGAAAAGCTCCCCGAAATTCCCTTAACCATTGAAAGAAAGCCTGAAATGACCGCCATCAAGCAGGAAGATCTCATCCAGAGCATCGCCGATGCCTTCCAGTACATCAGCTACTACCACCCACTCGACTTCATCACCGCGCTGGGCGAAGCCTACGAACGCGAAGAATCCCCCGCCGCCAAAGACGCGATTGCGCAAATCCTGACCAACTCGCGCATGTCCGCCGAAGGCCACCGCCCGATTTGCCAGGATACCGGCATCGGCATGGTCTTCCTCAAGGTCGGTATGGACATCCAGTGGCCGGACGCCACCATGAGCCTGCAGGGGATGGTCAACGAAGGCGTGCGCCGCGCCTACGCCGACCCGGACAACCCGCTGCGCGCCTCGGTGCTTGCCGACCCGGCCGGTACGCGCAAGAACACCAAGGACAACACCCCGGCCGTCGTGCATTACGAGATCGTCCCCGGCCACCACGTTGAAGTCATCTGCGCGGCCAAGGGCGGCGGCTCGGAGGCCAAGGCCAAGTTCGCCATGCTCAACCCGTCCGACGACCTCGTCGACTGGGTGCTCAAGACCGTCCCGCAGATGGGCGCCGGCTGGTGCCCGCCCGGCATCCTCGGCATCGGTATCGGCGGCACACCGGAGAAAGCCATGCTGATGGCCAAGGAATCGATCATGGCCCCCTGCGACATTCACGAGCTCAAGGCACGGGGAGCCAAGACACGGGCCGAAGAACTGCGTCTAGAGCTGTATGAAAAAATCAACGCGCTGGGCATCGGCGCACAAGGGTTGGGCGGCCTCACCACCGTGCTTGACGTCAAGGTTCTCGACTATCCTTGCCATGCGGCCAACCTGCCGATCGCCATGATCCCGAACTGTGCGGCCACTCGCCACATCCATTTCCATCTCGATGGCAGCGGCCCTGCAACGCTGGTGCCACCGAAGCTGGCAGACTGGCCCGCCGTTACCTGGACGCCCGATCTCAAGTCGGCGATCCGCGTCGACCTCAACACGCTGACCAAGGAACAGGTTGCATCCTGGAAACCTGGCCAGAAGATCCTGCTCAACGGCAAGATGCTGACCGGCCGCGATGCCGCGCACAAGCGCATCCAGGACATGCTGGCCAAGGGCGAGAAACTGCCGGTTGATTTTACCAACCGCGTCATCTACTACGTCGGCCCGGTTGATCCGGTGCGCGACGAAGTCGTTGGACCGGCCGGCCCGACGACGGCGACGCGCATGGACAAGTTCACACGCATGATGCTGGAACAGACCGGGCTCATCGCCATGGTCGGCAAATCCGAGCGCGGCCCGGTGGCCATCCAGGCCATCAAGGACAACAAGTCAGCCTACCTGATGGCTGTCGGCGGCGCCGCCTACCTCGTTGCCAAGGCGATCAAGGCCGCCAAGGTCGTCGGTTTTGCCGATCTGGGCATGGAAGCCATCTACGAGTTCGACTTGCAGGACATGCCGGTCACCGTGGCCGTCGATTCGAACGGAACCTCGGTACACAACACCGGGCCGAAGGAATGGCAGATCAAGATCGGCAAGATTCCTTACGTCGAGCCTGCTGCTCACTAAGCACTCACGTCCAGACTTGGCAAGCACGAAGCCGGCCCTGCGCCGGCTTCTTTTTTGGAGAGCCCATGAACATTGAACGCCACGGCACCACAGGCCGTTACTCGGATATCGTCATTCACCGCGAAACCGTCTATCTCGTGGAAATCCCGCAGACATTGTCTGCTGACATCACGACGCAAACCAGCGAAGTCCTCGCCAGCATCGAGCTTTCGCTGAAAAATTCCGGCAGCGACAAGTCCAGGCTGCTGCAAGTCACGCTCTACCTGCCTGATATGGCGGACTACGATGCGATGAACGCCGTCTGGGACGCATGGGTGCCACCAGGCACAGCTCCTGTCCGCGCCTGCATTGCTGCCAGTCTGGCCAATCCGGGCTACCGCATCGAAGCAGTAGTCGTCGCGGCGCGTCTTGCACAGTGACGATCAAAACCAACGCCAAATCAATAAGTGTATGAAACTGCACACGTCATTCCGAAATATCACGTTCCGTTGCGCCTTCAGACTTGCCCTTGACAGTCACAAAGGGGAAAATTGGGGGTGGTGAATAGACCGCCAAACAGTTCGTTCAACTACGCGGTTACGAATGATTCGCCTACCGACATATTCAGATTCCGCGCACCCCGATAATCTGCAGCAGACGACACAAGCAATCCGAACAGGCAGAAAGACCCGGCCGGTTTTGCTTTTTTAACGCTTGGGAGAGCAGTAAATGAACCAGAGTTTCACGCAGACTTTTCTCGTCACGCCTGCCCGTCAGGGCGTAGGACTGACATCAATTTCTCTCGGCATTGTTCGCGCTCTTCAGCGCCTGGGTGTTGTCGCCGGATTTGCCAAACCCGTCGCGCAGGATATCAAGGACAGCTCTGGTTTCTTCGCGCAGCAGATCTTCCAGATCGCCGTCCCCGAGGCCCTTCCGCTGCATGAAGTCGCCGAGCGGATCGCCGACAATCAAACCAGCGAATTGCTGGAAGAAATCGTCGCCTTATGCATGAAAGCAGGCGATGGTGCCGGCGTGCTGATTGTTGAAGGGCTACATACCGATTCTTCGCACACCTTTACCTCGCAGCTCAACGTCGACATTGCCCGCAGTCTCAAGGCCGAAGTCATTGTGGTCGCCGACGGCTCCTTGCCAAACGCCGTCTCTGATGTGCGCCTGAGCATCAGCCAGTTTGCCAACGAGGGCTGCAAGGTCGCAGGCGTCATCATCAACCGCGCGCCCGAAGATTTTGACAACGAAGTCGCCAAGCTCCGCCTGGCCCCTACCCGACTCTGGGGTGTCGTGCATGAAAACCCCCTGCTGCGCGCACCGCGTACGCTTGATGTTGCCTTGCATCTGAACGCCGAAGTCGTGTTGCAGGGCGAACTCAATACACGTCGAGTCAGCGAAACCGTCATTGCTGCGCGTTCTGCGGCCGGGTTTGTCTCTGGTCTGCGCCCTGGCAAGCTGATCATCACCTCCGGCGATCGCGACGACATCATTCTGGCGACAGCGCTGGCCGCCAGTCGTGGGATCGAACTTGCCGGAATCCTGCTGACCCATTCCAGCTCGATTACACCTCAGGTCATGGAACTGGCCGGACCGGCATTTGCCACCGGCTTGCCGATCCTGCGCACAGTGGACGACAGTTTCATCACGGCGCGCCGCATCAGTCATATTCCGGACGCCGTACCCAGCGACGACATGGAACGCATGAATGCCGTTCTGGATACCGTTGCCGAACACCTTGATCCAGAGGCGATTTCTGCCGCATTCCACATGCCGGAAATGACCAAGCTTTCGCCGCCCGCATTCCGTTACCAACTCATCCAGAAGGCTCGTGCAGCGAACAAGCGCATCGTGCTGCCCGAAGGTGAAGAGCCGCGCACCGTGCGCGCCGCCGTGATCTGTCAGCAAAAAGGGATTGCCCGCTGCGTCCTGCTGGGCAAGCGCGAGGCCATTGAAACCGTTGCCGCTTCACAAGGCATCACGCTGCCAGCCGGACTGGAAATCCTTGATCCCGACGACATCCGCAGCCAGTACGTTGCGCCCATGGTCGAACTGCGCAAATCCAAGGGGATGTCACCGGAACAGGCCATGTCGCAGCTTGAGGACACCGTGGTTCTGGGCACCATGATGCTGGCTACCGATGAAGTCGATGGCCTGGTTTCAGGTGCCATTCATACCACCGCCAGCACCGTGCGCCCGGCGTTGCAACTGATCAAGACTGCGCCAGGCTCATCCATCGTTTCGTCGGTGTTTTTCATGCTCATGCCCGACCAGGTTCTGGTCTATGGCGACTGCGCAATCAATCCAACGCCAACGGCACAGCAACTGGCCGAGATTGCCAAGCAAAGCGCTGACAGCGCGACCGCCTTCGGTCTTACACCAAAGGTGGCAATGATCAGCTACAGCACCGGCACCTCCGGTGCCGGCGAGGACGTGGAAAAGGTGCGCCTGGCCACCGAAATCGCACACCGCGACTTCCCTGATCTGATTCTTGACGGCCCGCTGCAATACGACGCGGCTTCGGTCATGGACGTCGGCCGGCAAAAAGCGCCGAATAGCCCGGTCGCTGGCCAGGCAACCGTGTTCGTCTTCCCTGATCTGAATACCGGCAACACCACTTACAAAGCGGTACAGCGCAGCGCCAACGTCGTCTCCGTCGGCCCGATGCTGCAGGGCCTGCGCAAGCCGGTCAATGACCTCTCGCGCGGTGCCTTGGTCGACGACATCGTGTTCACGATTGCGCTGACGGCGATTCAGGCGCAGGGCATTGAAGATATTGCGTAGCTGTTAACACTGCGAGCCGTGTACAACGGCTGCAGTTGCAAACCTCTGCGCCGTCATCCTGCCCTCGCCGGGATGACGGCGCATTGAATTGCCCTCGCCGAAAAAACTCATCGCCAATACGATCGCGACCATCGAGAAACACCTTCGCCTGAGAGCCCTGCGCAGGGTGTTTTTCGACGCTACGCCAATTCCATCGAAGTGGGTATCCTGAGAACATCCGTGTGGACGAGCATACCGCCCGCTGATCACTCAGACACAACAACCAAGCCGGCCGAGTGCCGGCTTTTGCATTTCTGATCAAACATGTTTGTTTTCGCCAGTTCACACGTCTGAGGTGGATTGATTCCATCAAGGCAGCATCGCTCGTACGCTCTTCGATGCCCTGTGTGTTGATCAAGAGACACCTAATTTCACAAAAAAGAAACCTCCTTGATTTCAAGCTGTCATTCACACGTATAAATTCGAAAGGAGGCTCAATTTATCGCCTTCCAGAACGACTGCCCACCAGCGCATACCGTCATCGACACGGCTTGCACTTTCTTTGATTGGCAAAGCTCAAGAAAAATGTAATGCACACGCACTGAGTCAAGATGGACACAATCACCAACATCCCGCAAAAGAAGAAGCGCTCAAGGCCGAAGAAGGCAGCGCTACCTATTACTGACCAAGTTGTAGGCAAGGCCGGTCGAATCAAACCGGATGAGCGAGCGTTCATTGTCGGCATCGGCGCTTCCGCTGGCGGGCTTGAAGCACTCAGCCAACTGTTTCCGAATCTGCCAAAAAATCTAGGCCTGAGCTATGTGGTTGTCCAGCATCTCTCGCCCACCTACCGCAGCATGATGGCGCAGTTGCTCGGTCGCGAAACGACCATGCCGGTCAGGGATATTGAAGACGGAACGAAGCCAGAGCCAAACACGGTTTATATCACCCCGCCGAACCGCAATGTCACATTGAGCGGTGGCTGTTTCCGGCTGGTCGAACCGGCCAAGGAATCCTTGCCCAAACCGTCCGTCAATCTTTTTTTCGCTTCGCTGGCCGAAGAAACTGCCGAGTCATGCATCGGCATCATTCTCTCCGGCACTGGTTCGGATGGCGCCCATGGAATTCACTCGATCAAGGCGGCGGGCGGCTTTACGTTCGCGCAGGATCCATCAACTGCCAAATACAATGGAATGCCGCAGTCAGCCATCGACACCGGCAGCGTCGACTGGATTCTGGCACCTGAGAACATGGGGGCGGAAATTGGCCTTATTGTGCAGAACCGTGGCCGCATTCCGATAGCCACTCAGGCGGCAGATGCACCGGCTACGCTCAAGACACTACTGGCCAAGGTGCGCGGCCGAACCAAGGTGGACTTTTCGCAATACAAGGAACCGACGCTATGGCGGCGCATCGAGCGACGCATGGCCGCCAATCATGTGGGCACGTTAAAGGATTACCTGGCGCTGGTTGACGAGACGCCGGTAGAGTTGGACAAGCTGTGCAAGGACATACTGATTTCGGTCACCTCCTTCTTTCGCGATACCGAGGCCTTTGCCGGCCTGGAGAAAGTGGTGGGCCGAATCCTCGCCAGCAAGCAGCTTGGTGAAGATATCCGCATCTGGGTGGCCGGTTGCGCCACGGGAGAAGAAGCCTATTCACTGGCGATTCTCCTGGCCGAGCACCTCGGTAGCTCGTTTGATCAGTACCGCATCCAGATTTTCGCGACCGACATTGATCTGGAAGCCATGGGCCGGGCGCGGCGCGGCATTTTTGCCGCGACCAGCCTGGCGCACATGGATCGAAATCGCGTCAAGGCCAACTTCACGCCGCACGGGGATCGCTACGAGATCAATAAAAACCTGCGTGATGTAGTGATCTTTGCGCGCCAGGATCTGGTACAGGACCCTCCCTTCCTGCGGCTCGATCTGGTGACCTGCCGCAATGTGCTGATCTATTTTCAAAGTGAATTGCAGGCGCGCTTGCTGTCCGTTTTTCACTACGCGCTCAACCCCGACAGTTACCTGTTTCTCGGGAAGTCCGAAAGCGTATTTCAGCAGGAAGGCTTGTTCGAACCGGTCGACAAAGAGGCACGCCTGTTCAGACGCAGTGGCGCGGTCGCTCGCCTTCCCCTGTTCCGTTCCGAAGCGCAATACCCTCCGGCCGGTCTTAACCAGCGACAGGAACCCAGCAAGCAAGCAAGCTCGGGCTTTGAACACATACTCCTGGAGGCCGCCGGGCGCCATTTCATTCCGCTCACGATCCTGGTCAACGGCAAGTTCGAGATCCGGCATATCCATGGTGACGCCAGCCGTTTTCTCAACATCGCGCCAGGCAAGCCGGCGTTTGACCTGATTTCGCTGATCCGGCGGGAGTTTCGCACCGAAATCCAGGTCTTGCTTCGCCAGGCACAGGTCAAGCATGCGGTGGCCAACGGCCGACCGCGCCATATCAAGGCGCTGGATCCCGTCCGTGGTATTCGCCTATCCGTGCATCCCCTGCCGGATTCCGGGCATGATTCACTGTTCATGGTCTGTATCGAGTGGATCCAGCCGGGCAACGTCAGGAGCGCTTCCGAAGACGGCAGCACCATTACCGACCGCGAACTCGAGGACGAACTCGCCGCCACACGCGAACACCTGCAAACGCTGGTCGAAGAGCTGGAAACCTCAAACGAGGAAATGCAGGCACTGAACGAGGAAATCCAGGCGTCCAACGAGGAAATGCAGGCCTCCAATGAAGAACTGGAAGCGTCCAACGAGGAACTGCAATCAACCAACGAAGAACTCGCCACAGTCAATGAAGAGTTGCAGATAAAGACGGCTGAAACGCAGGAACTCAATATTGATCTGGAAAACATCCAGAACAGCGTCGACTATCCGCTTCTGGTCCTTGACCAGAATCAGGGGCTGTTGCGCTACAACCGCGCCGCAGCGCAGCTGTTCAAGCTGGGGATACCACAGATCGGTCGCGGCGTTCGCAATCTGTCGATGCCCGCCGACATGCCGGATCTGGGCGATGATATCCAGCAGGTCATCGAAACCCAGGCCCCGCTTGATCGCCAGATCGTCAATGCCAACAAGCGACACTATGCATTGCACATCACGCCGCTGTTGCGTGATCAGAACCGTGTTGCCGGTGCCATCCTTCTGTTTGCCGACAATACCACCCTCTACGAAACCGAAAAGGGCGCACGCGAAAACCAGGAACGCTTGCTGGCAGTGATGAACAATTCGGTTTCGCTGATGGCCGTGAAGGATGCCTCCGGGCGCTACCAGTTTGCCAACCCGAAGTTCGAGCGCAGCTTCGGCTTCCATGCGGGCCAAGTGGTCGGCAAGACAGACTTCCAGATCTTTCCGCCGGCGGTGTCCGATCTGTTTCGCGAAAGCGACATCGAAACCATGCGTCTGCGCACGGATATCGAACGCGAAGAAACCCTCCGACTGGGCGGCGAAGACCGCCATTTCCTGGTCATACGCTTCCCGCTATTCGATGACGACGGCGCGATTACCGGGCTCTGCTTCCAGGCGACGGACATCACCGACCGCAAGCATGCGGAGGAGCAACTCCGGCTCGCAGCACGTGTATTCGACCGCGCGGCCGAAGGCGTCGTCGTCACCGACATCAATCAGCGCATCCTGACGGTCAATGACGCCTTCTCCAACGTCACCGGCTACTCCCGCGAAGAGGTGGTCGGCAAATCACCGGAACTGCTGCATTCGGGCAAGCATGACCCGCAGTTCTATGCGGAAATGTGGGAGCACATCAATACCCAGGGCTGGTGGCAGGGCGAGATATGGAACCGCAAGAAGAACGGTGACCTCTTTCTCGAATGGCTGTCGATCAATACCGTAAAGGACAAGCGCGGTGAAGTCGTCAACTATGTAGCGATGTTCAGCGACATCACAGAGATACGCGAATCACAGCAGCGCGTCGAGTTTCTGGCCTCGCATGATGATCTGACCGGCCTGCCCAACCGCACGCTATTCAATGATCGGCTCAGTCTGGCACTGGCCCGCGCAGCGCGTTCACGCGCCGATCTCGCCGTGCTCTTCCTCGACCTTGACAACTTCAAGGTCATCAATGACACGCTGGGCCATGACGCCGGCGACAAGTTGCTCAAGCAGACTGCAAACCGCCTGCTTGAGTGTGTCCGCAGCGAGGATACGGTGGCGCGCCTTGGTGGCGATGAATTTATCCTGCTGCTTGAAGCCTGTGACCGCATCGAGGCGGCACGGACGGCCGAACGTGTTATCAAGGCAATTTCGGCGAGTTACCTGGTGGGTGACCACGAATGCTTTGTCAGTGCCAGCATCGGCATCAGCATGTTCCCGGAAGATGCCAAGGACTCCACGGGTCTAATGCGAAACGCCGATGCGGCCATGTATCGCGCCAAGGATCAGGGCAAGAACACCTTTCAGTTCTTTACCTCGGAACTGGCCGAGCTGGCCAGCCAGCGCCTGGGTATTGAAGCCGGCTTGCGGCGCGCGATCGAGCGCAACGAACTGGCGCTGGAATACCAGCCACAACTGAACATGGCCGACAAGTCAGTGGTCGGCGCAGAAGCCCTGTTGCGCTGGCACCGCGGCAGCGAGGTCATTTCACCGAAGGTATTCATTCCGATCGCCGAGGAAAGCCACCTCATCATCGCCATCGATCAATGGGTGATTGGCGAAACCTGTCGGCAAATAATCGCCTGGGACAAAGCAGGACTGCCGCAGATCAGAATCAGCGTCAACCTTTCGGCACGGCATTTCCGCAAGTCGGACATGGTGAGAGACATCATTCGCATCATCACCGAACACGGTGTGGCTCCGCAGCGCTTGTGCCTTGAAATCACCGAGAGCGTTCTGATGGACGCCGACCGCGCCCGGATCATGCTTCAGGAACTGGTGGATTTTGGCTTGAGAATCAGTGTGGATGATTTCGGCACCGGCTTCAGTTCGCTCTCCTATCTCAAGCGCTTTCCCATCCATGAACTCAAGATTGATCGCAGTTTCATCGACGGCATCTCCAATGATTCGGATGATCGGGCGATCTCGATGGCCATCATTGCGCTCGCCGACAACCTGGGCATGACCGTGGTGGCGGAAGGTGTGGAGGCAGGTGAACAACACACCGATCTGAATGCCATGGACTGCAACAACGGCCAGGGCTATTTCTACGCTTACCCGATGCCGGCACACCGTTTTGCCGACTGGATGATGTATCGGCCAGATGAATAATTCGACTTGACGCATCAGAGGTTTTCCTGATCGGTTACGCAACGTATGCCGGACTGGAGCCCAATGAATACGGGCATCTACAAGCCATGTACTCTGCGAGCCAATGTTTACGAGGCTCTCCGGGGCAGTCGCTGCAGAATGCCTTGTTAGCGGCCTCTCAGACTGGTGGTCGATCACGTTTGTGCAGGAACGCTTCGGTTCAGGTGTTACGCAGGATAAAATGCTCGCCATGAAAACATTACGTGACGACATCGCTCCGCGCCGGCCAAGAACGAGGAAATCTGCCGCATGATCGGCATCTTCGACAGCGGACTCGGCGGGCTTTCCGTACTGGCATCCATCACGCAATCCCTGCCGCACGCCGACCTCGTCTACTTCGCCGACACGGCGCATGTTCCCTACGGCGACAAGGACGATGCCTTCATCCGCAACCGCGTATTGAACATCGCCCGTCACCTCGCCGACCTTGGCTGCACGCTAATCGTCGTTGCTTGTAACACCGCGACCGCCGCCGCAGTGGCTTCCCTGCGCGAGACCTTGCCTGACATCCCGACAGTCGGCGTCGAGCCAGGCGTAAAACCCGCAGTCGCCGCCACAAAAAGCGGCCGCATCGTCGTTTTGTCGACCACCTCTACCGCGCGCAGCGAACGACTTTCACGTCTGATCAGCCAGCACGCCGGCGATGTTCAGGTTGACGTCCTACCCTGCCCCGGCTGGGCAACCAAGGTTGAAACCCTGCACCTGGACGACCCCGGTTTCGCCGAATCGGCTCGTCAGCATCTGGCACCCACCCTCGATTCCGGTGCCGACCAGGTCGTACTCGGCTGCACGCATTACAGCTTCCTGACACCCGTCCTCGAACCCATCGTCGCCGGCCGAGCCGAGCTGGTCGACGTAGCCGAAGCGGTCGCCCGCCAGTGCGTGCGCCTGGCCGGAACGGCTGAGCACGGCCGCGGCCGGCTGACACTGCTGGCGACCGCGCACCCCGAGGCACTGCAAGCCGCCCTGCCCGCCCTGGGGCTAAGCTGGCTGGCAACACGCCTGATCGGCGCAGCACGCCAGGTAAGCGTGTGAGCACGGACATTCAGAAATCCGTAGCCATCATTGGCGGCGGCCCGGCTGGCTTGATGGCCGCCGAAGTTCTAAGCTACGCAAACATCCAGGTCGATCTGTTCGACGCCATGCCTTCAGTCGGCCGCAAGTTCCTGATGGCCGGCAAGGGCGGCATGAACATCACGCATTCCGAGCCGACTGCCGCCTTTATTGCCCGTTACGGCGTTCGTCAGGATCGCATCGCGCCGTTGCTTGAGGCCTTCGGGCCTGTCGCGCTGCGCGAATGGATTCACGGGCTGGGCATCGATACCTTTATCGGCTCATCAGGGCGTGTATTTCCAACCGACATGAAAGCCGCACCGCTACTGCGTGCCTGGTTGCACCGGCTGCGCGAGTCGAGTGTACGCTTTCACGTACGACATCGCTGGTGTGGAATTGAAGCACTGGCCGATGGTCGATGGTCGCTTCGTTTTTCCACACCGGAGGGCGAACGGCTCATCGAAGCCAACACAGTTGTTCTGGCGCTGGGCGGAGGCAGCTGGTCCAAGCTGGGTTCAGACGGACGCTGGGTGACTCTGCTGGAACAGGCTGGCGTTCCGGTTGCACCGCTACGCCCGTCCAACTGCGGTTTCGACGTGGGCTGGAGCGAGCATCTGCGCGAGCACTTTGTCGGCCAGCCGGTAAAGAACGTCGTCGCATCCTTCACCGATAGCGATGGCACAGAACACCGGCGACCGGGCGAATTCGTGATCACTGAAAGCGGTGTCGAAGGCAACCTGATCTACGCCCTGTCGGCAACGCTGCGCGATGCCATCGAACGAACCGGCAGCGCAACACTCTCGCTCGACCTGTTACCCGGCCACGACCCGCAGCGGGTCATCAACGAGGTTGCTCATCCACGTGGTTCGCGCTCGCTATCGAGCCATCTGCAAAGCCGCCTCGGACTCAAGGGCGTCAAAATGGCTCTGCTGCACGAATGTGTTTCGCGCGAGGTTTTCTTCAATCCGGACAAGCTGGCACGCGCCATCAAATCGCTGCCGTTGCGCCTGATCGCACCGCGTCCGCTCGATGAAGCGATCAGCAGTGCTGGAGGCGTTCTGTTTGAAGCTCTGGATAAAAACCTGATGATCCGCCACCTGCCCGGTGTGTTTTGCGCCGGTGAGATGCTGGACTGGGAAGCACCGACAGGCGGCTACCTCCTAACCGCCTGCCTGGCCAGCGGCCATGCCGCAGGTCAGGGCGCGCTGATGCGGAACCAATAGGGCACGGCCTGCTATTCGTCACGCACGCTAAGCTTGATATATCCCCCAAACAGCCCAACATAAGATGCACATGTACAAAGTCATCAAGCCCACCTCACACGAATACGCGGCCTGGACCCTGGCCGTGCTGAGTGTCGTGTTCGTCCTGCATGTCCATTTGCTGCCGGCGCTGATCGCTGGCTTGCTGGTTTATGAACTCGTACACGCGATTTTTCCGCTCTTTGCGCGGCAACTGTCGACCCGACGTGCCAAATTTCTGGCCGTTATTTTTGTCGCCCTGATCGTCATCGGGGCCGTAACGGCCGCCAGTGTCGGCATTGTTGCCTTCATGAAAAGCGAAGGCGGCAGCCTCTCCGCGCTGCTCGCCAAAATGGCCGACATTGTGGAAAGTTCGCGAGAAACCTTGCCGCAATGGCTGGCTGACTATCTGCCGAGCACCAGCGAGGGGATCGGCATCGGTGTAAGCGGGTGGTTGCGTGAACACGCGACCGATCTGCAACAGATTGGCAAGGAAACCGGTCACTCGTTGGCGCATATCTTGATCGGCATGATAATCGGCGCCATGGTTTCGCTACGTGAAGTCTGCAGCAGGGATAGCACCGCCCCGTTTGCCAGAGCCATGGCCGAACGAGTCTTCCTTCTGGGCGAGGCCTTTCGCCGCATCGTATTCGCGCAGGTCCGCATCTCGGTACTCAACACGGTGTTCACTGCACTCTATCTGGCGGTTGCGCTGCCGCTTTTTGGCGTTCACCTGCCGCTGACCAAGACATTGATTGTCGTAACCTTCATCGCCGGTTTGCTCCCGGTGGTCGGTAATCTGATTTCCAATACGATCATCGTTGTCGTCAGCATGGCGCATTCACCCCAGGTCGCCATTTCGTCGCTGGTCTTTCTGGTGGTGATTCACAAGCTGGAATATTTCCTCAATGCGCGCATCGTTGGCGGCCAGATCAATGCGAAAGCCTGGGAATTGCTGACCGCCATGCTGATCATGGAAAGCGCTTTCGGCCTGCCCGGACTGGTCGCTGCACCGATCTGCTATGCCTGGCTGAAGGACGAACTCATGCAGCGCGGGCTGGTCTGATGCACATCTGGGTCGACGCCGACGCCTGCCCCAAGGTGATCAAGGACATTCTCTTCCGCGCCGCCACACGCACCAAAATCCCGCTGACGCTAGTCGCCAACCAGACGCTGTACGTCCCGCCGTCCCCGTTCATTCGCAGCGTGCAGGTTTCAGCTGGTTTCGACGTGGCCGACAACGAGATCGTGAAACGCGTAACGGCTGGCGATCTGGTGATCACCAGCGATCTGCCACTGGCGGCCGAGGTCATCGAAAAAGGTGGTCACGTCCTGAGCCATCGCGGCGAATGGTACTCGGCCGCCAACATCCGACCACTGCTCAACATGCGTGATTTCATGGACAACCTGCGCGCCAGCGGCGTCCAGACAGGTGGCCCGCCGCCCATGAGCCAGAACGAAAGCCGAAGCTTTGCTGGGCATCTGGATCGCTTTCTGGCGAATCAGGCCTGAAAGAGGCAGAGAGTTCGGGTATATAGATTCCCCCGAACTCTCTGTTGACTGTCTAACTTATCCCGGCCCAAAAACCAGGTTTGGCAGGAACAGCACGCTGCTCGGCCAGACAATCATCACCACAACCAAGACAATGACCGCCAGGAGCAAGGGTGCTGCTTCAAAGGTGTACTCGGCCATCATTGCGCCTGCTTTCCACCTTCCCAACCGGGGATGGGATGAACTTCCCCCGAGTTCGTGATGGCACCACGAAAGCGCCTCAATACGAACGAAACTCTTGGCGATGCGTTGTGATCGCGCGAAAAAGACAATACAAATGGCGTGATAGTCAGCGCTATTCAGCAGATGCTGGCGTTACCCTGGCAGATAGAAGAACGCGAGCCCAAGGATCAGATAGACGGCGAGCAGCATGACCCCTTCCAGCCAGTTCGACTCACCATCGGCGGTAATTAGAACGACGATCCAGGCCGAAGTGGCGACAGCGAGAACTTCAAAGGTGGTAAACAACAGATCCATCGGTTGGCCGAACAAGTAACCGCAAAACACCAACAACGGAGCAACAAACAGGGCAATCTGGATGCTCGATCCAATGGCGATGTTAATCGCCAGGTCCACCTTGTTTTTCATCGCCATCAATACGGCCGTGCTGTGCTCGGCCGCGTTGCCGACGATAGCAACCAGGATGACGCCGATAAACACGTCGCTCAATCCCCAAGCTTTGGCGGTATGCTCAACGGCACCGACTAGGAATTCGCTCATCACCGCAACAAGAACGGTTGCCACGAGCAAAACCACCATCGACTTCTTCTGACTCCAGGACTCGACACCCAACGCTTCCTCGATCACTTCTTCGCTCTCCTCCGCAGCTTCGCCGGTGTAGAGGTGAGAATGTGTACGCAAGCTGAAGATCAGGCTGAGGATGTAGCAGACGAAGAGAACGATGGCGATTTCCAGACTCAATTCCTGTTCATGAACCTCTGGATGGTCCGTGATCATCATGTGGAAAATGGCCGGGATGATCAGGCCGATGGTCGACAGCACCAGCAGCGTCGTGCCGACAGAGGCGGCCGTGCGATTGAAACGCTGGGTTTCGAACTTCAGGCCGCCAACCGTCAGGCTGGCGCCCAGCACCAGCAGGACGTTACCGATGATTGATCCGGTTATTGAGGCCTTGACTACATCGAGCAATCCGGCATGCAGGGCGACCAGACCGATGATGAGTTCGGCGGCATTGCCGAAAGTCGCATTGAGCAAGCCGCCGATACCAGCACCGTAATGTTCGGCCAGATGCTCGGTTGCGGTTCCCATCAGGCCAGCCAGAGGAATGATCCCCAGCCCCGCCGTGACAAATATCCAGGCCGGGTCGGCATGGGTCACTTCCAGTACAACGCATATTGGAATGAAAACCAGCATGGCCGACAAGGGGGTTACTTCGATTGGTCCGATTCGCATCGCTGTTTTTCTCCAATTGATTTCGCGTGTTGGATATTTTCTCGCATCATCGCACAACGCGAGACATGCAGAAATACTAGCTTGTACTTACTGCAAAAAATGCATAGAGGAAGACAGACAAAATCCAGGTCAAGGTGTAGATTTCGATTGTGCCAACGGTGCTGGCATATTCAATCGTAACTTCAACGCAAACGTGTTGGCCAACTTATGTCTTTTGCAAATTTTCTTACAAAGTTTTCCATGTTCGACTGGATCGGTCTGATCTGGTTTCTGATGTGCTGGCTTGGCTACGAGCAGTTCGTCGAACGCGGATGGAGCGGGCGATCAACATTGCATGAAGAAACCAACAAGCTGCGTCTGGAGTGGGGCCGTGTGCTACTTACGCGCGATCCGCGCATCGTTGACGTGGCATTGATAGCCAACCTGCTGCCCAGCCTGTCGTTCTATGCAAACACCACGATCTACATCATCGCTGCACTCTTCGCTGCTCTTGGAACGCTCGACCAACTGATTACGACGGCCTCTGAAATGCCCTTCTCGCACGTACTGTCGCGCGAAGCGATGGAACTCAAGTTATTGATCTTGCTAGGTGTTTTCGTCGTCGCCTATTTTAAATTCACGTGGTCCCTGCGGCAGTTCAACCTGCTTTCGATCACGCTTGGTTCTGTTCCACAAAAAGGCAGCCCGGAAGCACTGGAGAAACAAGCGCAAAAGTTCGCGGCTGTGAACACCTGTGCCGGCAATGACTTCAATCGCGGCTTGCGAGCCTATTATTTTGGCATGGCGGTCATGTCGTGGATGGTTTCGCCATGGCTGTTCATTTTTTCGACGTTCGTGGTCGTGATCGTTCTTGCACGCCGCGAATTTTACTCACCGGTACTCAAGGCCCTGACCGATTTTCGTGAGAGCTAACGGCGCGAAGAGAGCCAGCAGCGGCAACGTGTGCAGCTTCACTCAAAGCATTTAGTGCCGGAGAATTGAGCCGCCAGCGATGCCAGAAAAGCGGTACATCAAGGTGATGGCCGGGCGCGATTTCAATTAGCTCGCCAGTCCCCAGGGCGGACGATACGAACTGTTCCGGCATCATGCCCCATCCAAGACCCCGCTTGGCCACTTCAACAAAACCATGTGCCGACGGAATGTAGTGTATCGGCGGCTGAACGCCATCTGCCGTAAATAGATCGATAAAGCGCTGCTGCAAACCATCCTTGCGATTGAAGGTCAGCATCGGGGCATGATTCAGGCTGAATGAATTCACACCTTGCAAAAAATATCGCTCTGCGAGTTCTGGTGCCGCCACCGCCAGATAGCGCATTATTCCAAGCGGCTCGACCTTGCATCCTTGAACCGATACTGGACTGGCGCTCACGGCCGCCATGACCGTTCCTTCGCGCAGCATGGCTGCAGAATGGTCCTGGTCCTCCACCCGGATATCGAAGCTGATCGACTCCTTGAGCGTAACGTCAAACACGGCAAGAAACCAGCTATCAAGCGAATCCGCATTGACGACAATTGGAATCCGCAACGGGTTCGATCCCGTTACGCCCGCCGCACCGACGTCACTCAGCATTTCAGCTTCGAGCAAAGCCAGTTGTTCGGTAAATCGGGCCAGGGTCTTGCCGGCCGCCGTCGCCTGACAGGGTGCTGTTCGCAGCAACAGAACTTGTCCGAACCGTTCTTCGAGTTGCTTGATGCGCTGGCTGATCGCCGACGGGGTCACATTAAGCCGTCGCGCGGCGGCTTCGAAACTGCCTTCGCGCAAAACCATGGCAAAGGCGGCCAATTGGGCATTATCGATATTCATAAGTTAATAATTCTAACCACAATTAAGAATGTTTAGTTTTTCTTTCTAATCGTACTCGGCTAGCCTGACGTTTTCCACGCGAGTTGATCACCTTCATGCAAACCCAGTTTATTGCCGGTTTCCTGTCCGGCCTGGCACTTATCATTGCCATCGGTGCCCAGAATTCGTTTGTCCTGCGCCAGGCCATCCGCCGCGAGCATCGACTGCCGGTGGCGCTCATCTGCATTCTGTCCGACATAACGCTCATCGCGTTAGGCATTGCCGGCCTGGGCGCACTGATACAAACCAGCACCACACTGCTGGCTGTTACCCGCTACGGCGGTGCCGCTTTCCTCCTCGCCTACGCCGCCTTTGCTGCGCGACGCGCATGGCAAGGTGAGCAGTTGACTGTCGAGGAGAATGGAGCCATGTCGCTCGCAAGCGCCGTTGCCACCTGCCTCGGCTTCACTTTCCTGAACCCCCATGTATATCTGGATACCGTGGTACTCCTTGGTTCTCTGGCCAATCAGCAAGGGGAGTCCGGGCGATGGATATTCGGCACCGGTGCCGCTACTGCCAGCCTGGTGTGGTTCACGGCCCTGGCCTACGGGGCCAGCCTGCTTGCGCCCTTGTTCCGCAAACAAGCCGCCTGGCGGGTGCTCGATTCATTCATTGCATTGGTGATGTTTGGATTGGCGACAAGCTTGCTGCTGGGATAACCCCCGCCCTGCCCGTCTATTTGATGAGAAGCTAGCCCTCCGAGCACCAAGAACGTGCGGTGTCATTTCGGTATCGCACCAAAAGAATGCACTACCCGGATCGCTCGCCCATTCATTCCCTATCGAATCATTCGCTTGCATTCGCTATGACTTACCGCATACTTCTTGCTTGATGCGGACGAGATCATTCAACAGCGACTTACGATGAACAACATACTCCCCCTCAAGAAAAAGGTGCAGGCCGACGAGCGCCCGCCCGAAGGTACCCGTCGCATGTTCGCCGACCAGGAACGTGTGTTTTACGACGGTTACTGGATCAAGACCTACCCGGTTCCAACCGATTCGCTGGAAGCCAAGAAGCGCCTGATCGAGGCGCTGACCAGACGCCTGTTCAACCACACCGAACACGGACTGAACATCCCCGGCTCCCGTCTGGCCGAAGCACGCCAGAGTTACCAAGCGGAAACGGACCCGGCCCGACGCCGAGTCAAAGCCGCCATGCTGGCCGGTACGATGTTCAACCGGGCGACCGACATTTTCAGGAAACTGGTCGAACTGCAGCTCGATGGCGTGGAAATCAGCAGCAGCGACGCACTCATGCGCGAATGCGGCCAGTGCCTGCTCGACGCCATGGAACTCGGGCGCTTCGTCCTCCACCGCAGCGGCGAGGAAGGCATCGACGAACTCTGGGGCGAACCTTTCCGCGCCTTCTCGATTCCAGTCGAGAATTTCTACGAAAGCCGCTACATCAAGATCGGCCAGACGATGCGCGATATTGACCGCATCGGCGAATCGATGATCGCCACTTTCACCCTGATTCCAGCATTCTCAGACATTGAGCCATCGATTCGCGATTTCGTCAGCGCCGCCAGTGTCAAAACGGAAACCCTGCGCACCGACCCGGAAATCTTCGACGTTTGGCCGCAACTGGTGACAGCCGCGGAACGGCTCGCCAACTTCACCCCGCAGCCACACGCCCTGTTACCGCTTGATGACGGTGCTGCACAGCACAGTATCTCGGACGGCCTGCAACTGATCCGTAGTGGCCGCGATCTGATTTTCTATATCACCCGTGCACGAACCCCGATGCCCAAAAGCACGCGCGAATACATTGAGCGTTGTGAAATCTACC